>DATCIB010000064.1:0-5852 GCA_036508045.1 Bacteroidales bacterium | reverse complement strand
TGCGGAGAAGACTTGTACGCTTTGTTCAGAAACAATGCCACACTCGTGGAACGTAAAATGTCTTCTACCTTGCCGGGCGGAAAGGCTCTTCCTTTCAAGACGCTCCGCAAAAGAGGCGTGGCTCAGGCAAAGAGAGAGGGACTGTTGGTTGCTGAAACGGAAGAGTATGCACCTTTCTGGGCTATTCTTACTGAGAACCTGGTATCCCGACATCAGACGACACCGGTTCACTCCCTTGAAGAGATTCTGCTGCTTCACAAACGATTTCCGAAAGAGATACGATTGGTGGGCGTATTCAAAGATTCGGTTCTGATCGGAGGATGTGTCGTTTATCTCTGCAAAGAGGTGGCGCATATCCAATATATAGCAACAAACGGGATGGGACGGAATTCCGGCGCTTTAGACCTTCTGTTTGATACAATCATTCATTCTTTTTACGTGGACTACCCTTTCATTGACTTTGGTGTCTCTGTAGAAGATGGTGGCACAGTGCTCAATGAGGGTCTGCTCTTTCAGAAAGAAGGGTTTGGAGGCCGGGCTGTCAATTACGATACCTACGAAATTAAACTCTGAATGGCCATGGTAAACTATCTCGAACTCAAAAAGATCTCCGACTCATTTCAACCGGAGTTGTCCGCAACAATAGAGAAGGTCGTTCAATCGGGCTGGTACCTGTTTGGAGAAGAGAAGAAAGCCTTTGAACAAGAGTTTGCGGCATATTGCGGCACGAAGTTTTGTGTTGGAGTCGGCAACGGACTGGATGCCCTGGCACTAATATTCTCCGGCTATATGGAGATTGGAGTGATGCAACCCGGAGATGAAGTGATCGTGCCTGCCAATACTTTTATTGCATCCATTCTGGCAATTACCCGCTGCGGACTGACTCCTGTGCTTTGCGAACCCCGTCTTGATACTTTCCTGTTGGATGAGGAGCGAATTGAAGCATTGATCACTCCTCGTACAAAAGCGATTATGGCGGTTCATCTCTATGGTCGCGTCTGTGCTATGGATCAGATCACAGCCATTGCCAAAAGGCATCATCTGAAGCTGGTGGAAGATAGCGCACAAGCGCATGGTGCCGTCTATAAGGGGAAAAAAGCCGGCAGCTTAGGCGATGCGGCAGGCTTTAGCTTCTATCCGGGAAAGAATCTCGGAGCACTCAGTGATGCAGGAGCTGTGATGACTAACGACGCAGAACTGGCTGAGGTTGTCAGGGCATTGTCCAATTATGGTTCGACTACCAAATATGTGCATCTGTATAAAGGGACCAACAGTCGGATGGATGAGATTCAAGCAGCTGTGCTGCGGTTGAAACTTAAGCGACTAGACAAAGACAACGAACTGCGCAGAAAGTATGCGGAACGATATATCAGGGAGATTCAAAATCCACGTATTATAGTACCGGAATATCCGTGCCACGAGGGTCACGTGTTTCACATCTTTGCAATCCGTGTGCCGGAACTACGCAATCAATTGCAGCAGCGGTTAAAAGAAGAGGGCATAGAAACTCAGATACACTATCCAAAGCCACCGCATCTGCAAGAGGCTTATAAGGAGTGGGGGCACCTCTCTTTTCCTGTCACAGAAAAGATCCATAACGAAGAACTGAGTTTGCCGCTGAGTCCGGTGCATACCGGGGAAGAGATCAGCCGTGTTATTGATGCTCTCAACCGCTTCATCTGATTTCAGCCGTTCTTATTTACCGCTGTTCAGTACTTTTGCAAGCCATTGTCCTGTGTATGACTCTTTACAGAGTGCCACCTGTTCGGGTGTTCCCGCACAGACGAGATGACCGCCTTCTGCTCCTCCTTCCGGTCCTAAATCAATGATATAGTCCGCACATTTGATTACTTCCAGGTTGTGTTCGATGATGATAATCGTGTGCCCCTTCCCGATAAGTCGATTAAATGCTTTGAGCAGGGTATTGATATCATGAAAATGAAGACCGGTAGTCGGTTCGTCAAAGATAAGAATTTCCTTTTCTTGACTCTCCTGACTTAAGAACCACGCCAATTTGACGCGCTGGCTTTCTCCTCCGGATAGTGTCGAGGAGGACTGTCCGAGTTTGATATAGCCCAATCCGACCTCTTGTAAAGGGAGGATGTTTTTAGTGATCTTCTTTTCCGTAGGCCCCTTTTTATCAAAGAACTCTATTGCCTGGTTGACGGTCATATCGAGTATATCACTGATATTCTTTCCTTCATACAGCACGTCAAGCACGTCGCTCTTAAACCGTTTGCCATGACAACTATCACATTCAAGGGTGATATCAGCCATAAACTGCATCTCAACAGTAACTGTACCCTCTCCCTTACATTCCTCGCAACGACCGCCATCCACATTGAAAGAGAAATGCGCGGGAGTGAACCCCATCTGCTTAGAAAGCGGTTGAGAGGCAAATAAGTTTCGGATATCATCAAAAGCCTTCAGATAAGTCACCGGATTGGAACGGGAAGACTTGCCGATAGGATTCTGATTGACAAACTCAATATTCGTGACCAAAGATAAGTCCCCTTCAAAGCATCCCATACGTCCCGTCTTCTCCAAACTACCGGAAAGACGACGCTTGAGTCCATTATATAAGATGTCGCGTACCAAAGAGGACTTTCCCGATCCGCTCACACCCGTAACAACGGTCATGATGCCAAGTGGGAACTTTACATCTATATTCTTAAGGTTGTTCTGCATAGCACCACAAACCATAACATAGTTGTTCCATTTCCTGCGAACAGGTGGAATCTCTATCTTTTCTTCTCCAAGTAGATAGCGTACGGTATAACTTTCTGTACCTGGAAGAAGGCTGGACATATCTCCTTCATACACAATATTTCCTCCTAAGCGACCGGCTTGTGGACCGATGTCAATGATATAGTCCGCTGACCGGATAATCTCTTCATCATGCTCCACGACAACCACAGTATTGCCCAAATCTTTCAATTCATGTAATACCCGAATAAGAAGAGCTGTATCTCTGGGATGAAGACCGATGCTAGGCTCGTCCAATATATAAAGTGATCCTACCAAAGTGCTTCCCAAAGAGGTAGCCAGATTGATTCGTTGGCTTTCTCCTCCAGAAAGTGAAGAAGAGAGGCGATTGAGGGTAAGGTAACCAAGTCCGACGTCCATCAGGAAACGGATGCGGTTCTGAATTTCTGTCATAAGCCGTTTGGCTACAGCTGCATCGTGCGTGTCGAGTTCGAGGGTCAGAAAGAAGTCTTGCAGTTCGGCAATTGGCATGAGAACCAATTCGGTGACAGACTTTCCTCCCACCTTCACAAATTGAGCTTCGGGCTTCAGTCGCGATCCATTGCAATCGGGACAAACCGTTTTACCTCTGAACCGGGAAAGCATCACACGATACTGAATCTTATATTGGTTCTCTTCCAGGAATTTGAAGAAATCATTTATACCTGAGAAGTGGGGACAACCTTTCCAAAGCAGCGTTTTTTGTTCGCGGGTCAATTGATAATAAGGTTTATGAATGGGGAAATTCACGGTATCGGCATTCTGAATGAGCTCTTTCTTGAATTCGCTCATCTTCTCGCCTTTCCAGCAAACAACGCAGTCTTCATAGACCGATAGAGTCTGGTTGGGAACGACCAGATCTTCATCTATCCCGATCACATCACCAAAACCTTTACAAGTAGGACAAGCACCCAATGGAGAATTGAAATTGAACATCAGGTCAGTCGGCTCCTCAAAGGTCATACCGTCAAGATCAAACCTTCTGGAAAAGACGTGTTTGACAACCTGATCCTCGGATGGGTAGAAATGAAGACGACACTCACCTTTCCCTTGATAAAAGGCTGTTTCTGCTGAATCAAACAGACGGCTGATACTCTCTTTGTCTTTGCCGGAGGAGAGCCTGTCAATAAGGAGCAACACCTCTTTGCCGATTAGTAGCTGCGGAAATAAGAGCACTTCTTCAATACGGAAGACTTTCCCTTCTACCTCAATACGGTTAAATCCTTGTTGTTGCAAGGCTTTTAAGGAGGATTCAAGACTCCGCTCCCCGTTGAACTCAATAGGACTGAATAAAGCATATTTCGTCTCGTCCGGATAACTTTGCATACAGGTAATGAGATCTTCGACCTGGTGCTTTTGAACCAAATTGCCGGAGATGGGAGAGAATGTCTTGCCAATGCGTGCAAAAAGGAGGCGTATATATTCATATATCTCCGTGGAAGTGCCCAC
Source organism: Bacteroidales bacterium (assembly GCA_036508045.1). GTDB lineage: Bacteria > Bacteroidota > Bacteroidia > Bacteroidales > JAQUTK01 > JAQUTK01. Next base: position 1,658 of record DATCIB010000064.1, on the reverse strand, counting down.
TGTAGAGCGTGTATTACTGGTGTTTACCTTCTGCTGGATGGCAATCGCCGGAGGGATGCCCCGGATAAAATCCACTTCAGGCCTGCTCATCCGTCCGAGAAACTGGCGTGCATACGAAGAGAGGCTTTCCACATATCTGCGCTGACCTTCAGCATACATCGTATCAAAAGCCAAAGAAGACTTGCCCGAACCCGAAAGTCCGGTAATGACAACAATCTTATTGCGAGGAATCTTTACTTCAATATTCTTGAGATTATTGACTCGCGCACCTTTTATATGAATCTGATCTTTATCCATTTTTTATTCTTTCAACCTACAAAGATAATGGATATCTTGACTTTATTTTGTAGTTTTGCGTTGTAAAGAACAAATAATACCGAATCCCTTTTAAGAATGAAGAATTTAATACTGTGCACCCTTCTCTGTATAGTGCTCTTCGGGAGCTCCTGTACCCATAAACTTTATCAGTCAGCAGGCATTAATTATCAGAATTATCCCAAACGTGAATTTCGCGGGGTATGGATGCACACTGTGGGAAACGGGGTATTCCGCAATCAGACGCCGGATGAGATGCGCCAATATCTACGTCAACAACTGGATGTCTATCAGCAATCGGGCATCAATGCAATCATCTTCCAGGTGCGGCCACAAGCAGATGCTTTCTATAAATCGGACCTGGAACCATGGAGCAAATACCTCACGGGCAAACAGGGCGTGGCTCCTTCTCCTGAATGGGATCCGTTGGAGTTTATGGTTACTGAATGCCACAAGCGCAACATGGAACTGCATGCCTGGTTGAATCCGTATCGGGTGGCGACTACACGAAACGAAACATTCTCGAAAGATCATATCTATTACAAGCACCCTGAGTATTTTATCAAATATGGAACTCAGGTCTTTTTTCAACCGGGTGAACCCTGGAGCCGTAGCTTCATCTGCGAGGTGGTGAGGGATATTGTAAAGCGTTATGACGTGGATGCAATCCACATGGATGATTATTTTTATCCGTATCCGGTGGTCGGAGAGGCTTTTCCTGATAAAGAATGCTTTCAAAAGTATGGTCCTGAACAAGGATTTTCCAAAGACCGCCTGGAAGACTGGCGACGTAACAATGTCAACCTGCTGATCGAACAGCTGAGTTATGCAATCAAATCGGTCAAGCCATGGGTGAAATTCGGGATCAGTCCCTTTGGTATCTACCGCAATAAATCGAACACACCTGATGGTAGTGGCAGCGAAACGAATGGATTGACAAACTATCACGATCTTTACGCGGATGTATTGCTCTGGGTACAGAAGGGATGGATTGATTACAATATTCCCCAGGTTTATTGGGAAGTAGGGCATAGCAAAGCCGACTACACCACATTGGTGAAATGGTGGGCAAAGAATAACGAAAACAAAACTTTGTACATCGGACAGGACATCTCCCGTACTACTAAAGTGGACGATCCAGTGTACGAGGGAATGAATCAGCTGACCCGAAAGATGAATGAAGTGCGCAAAAACGACCGTATTTCAGGAAACTGCTTCTGGTCGGGAGAGATGATGCAAAATAATATGGGAGGCATATTGGATAGTCTTTCCAACCATTACCATCGCTTTCCGGCATTTGTTCCGGTTATCAAAGAACTGGACAACAAAGCTCCGTCTACTGT
>DATCIB010000063.1:0-3809 GCA_036508045.1 Bacteroidales bacterium | reverse complement strand
AAAGAATCATATTACGGCCAAATGTATGATAGCTTGGATACATTGTTACTTTACCAAAGAAATATTTGATATGAGGATTCATCACGATCAAAGCTCCCAGTCCGTCCCACAAATTATCCAAAGCAAACAATCCTTTTGCTCCAGCTGTCGTAAACTGATATTCCAAGGAAACAAATGATCTGGCTAATTCTATCGTGTAGGGTAAGTAATCTTTAAGAAATTGATCTGAAAAATGGAATAAATGAGAGGTCGCCAAGATTGGCTGTCCATTTATTCCAAAGCGGACGTTTACTCCATCAATATAGCGGTATCCACCAAGAATTTTCTCATCTTCCGGACTCCAGACAACCAATTGCATATAAGGGACCTCCATACAGTCAAACTCATCAATATCCACCTCTTTCCCTGTGCCTCCTCCAGCTTTTCGAAAAGCTTCTTCACGGAGTCTTCCTACTTCACGCATCGTATTGGGAGCAGAGCGATAATCGAATATATAAATCTCATTATCTGCTTTGTTTGTCTTTCTCAACAATTTATCCGGAGTTAGTTCCTGCTTTATAAGTTCTCGGTCTACAGGAGGTATAACTTGTTTCATAAAGTTTTCTTTATCTTATTATCGTCTCTAATTTTATATACTTCTTCTTTCACATACTGAGCCCACTGAAGTGGGGTTTTAGAATCATCCAGGAAGGTTTGCCAAGGAATGGGTTTCCCAAAATATACATCAAAACTCCTTCCTTTATTCGCAAACATTTCATGAGGCAAAAGGATAACTTCATAATTCATCTTGATTCCCAATTTCTCACGCAACTTTGCGATCAAATAAAACATCACACTATTCCTACCTTTGAAAAAGATTGGGACTATATCACGTTTATATTCTTTTGAGGAATAAATAAAGTTCTTTTTCCATTGGATATCTTTCAACTCAAAACGATCGAGGCGCGAACAGAATCCGGCAGGAAACATGATCAATTGGCTGTCAGAACTCAACGCTTCTTCAATGCGTTCATTGGTATCTCTTGCTAATAATCCGTACTTATTAATAGGAACTGCAATATCTTTCACATTTGGCAGATGAAGCAGTAAATCATTCATATAATATCTGAATTTCCCTCCATACTGATCACCAATAATTGATCCTAAAGATACTCCATCAATCCCTCCGAGGGGGTGATTACTAACAAATATATATTTCTTGTCCAAAGAATAATTCTCCTGACCATGTATGTGGAGTGTTATTTTGAGGTACTTAATTGCTTCTTTAAAAAAATCATATCCACCAAAACCCTTTGTTAGATGTAGAAAACCGTTTATTTCATCCTGATGAACCAGCTTTTTCAAAATATATACAAGAAGAAACGAAGGACGTTTAGTTTGGTCCTTCTGCTTACTCTGCAACACTTTTTCAACATCAACCTCAAAAGAATTTTGTTCCATCACTTTCAAATTTTCGTTGCAAATTTACACCAAAAATCGACTTTTCGGATCAAACTCACAAATAAATAACTGGCAAAATTACCATTATTGAGATTATTGTACTGGATTATCTTCATTTGCAACAAATGATTCTAAAAACGGAAATATTCAACCTATTTAAACAAGCATCAAAACATCCTTTAAATGCAGACTTCTCATCTTTGGAAAATTGAAAGAGGATTGTTTGAAACAAGACGATATATTCATATTCTCGAAAGGGTCTATCATTGAAATACTAAGACAAAGGGCTGTTGATAAGTTTTTCAATAAAATTAAAGCAAACATATACGAGAAAATGGAATATATTGTATTTTTGCATTCTATCTTTCTCCATATAGAGAAAGTGCATCAAATGAATATCCAATTACAGTGAACGAACCATTACTCAGACAAGAATATCATATTCCGGCGCTTCTTCCACAATGCTTAGAAGGTTTGAATATCCATCCCGAGGGCACTTATGTAGATGTCACATTCGGTGGTGGAGGTCATTCTCGGGAGATCCTATGCAAATTGGGTAAAAAAGGATCTTTGTATGCTTTTGACCAGGATGAAGATGCTGAGAAAAACTGTCCGAAAGACAAACGCTTCACGTTCATAAGGGGAAACTTTCGCTATTTATCCAACTTTATGCATTATCACAAGGTTGATTCTGTAAATGGTTTATTAGCTGATCTTGGCGTCTCTTCTCATCATTTTGATGATCCTACCCGAGGGTTTTCCTTCCGTTTTGAAGGAGCATTAGACATGCGAATGAATAAACGTGCCGGACAGACTGCTGCAGATATTTTGAACGGATACCCGGAAGTAGAACTTGCCAACGTGTTTTATTTATATGGTGAATTGAAAAATTCCAGAAGAATAGCTGCAGAGGTTGTACGAAGAAGAGAAGTCAAGAAATTTGAAACCATTACTGATTTTCTTGAGATTCTTCGTCCTTTAACGAATAGAGATCAGGAAAAAAAGAATTTGGCTCAAGCTTTTCAAGCACTGCGTATAGAAGTAAACGGTGAAATGGATGCTTTGATCCGATTACTAAAACAAGCTGAACAGCTATTGAAACCAAATGGCAGACTCGTCATAATCAGCTACCATTCTTTAGAAGACCGACTAGTAAAGAACTTTCTGAAGTCTGGTAATGCGCAAGGTGATGTAGAGAAAGATTTTTACGGAAATATACAATCCCCCTTCCGGCTCATCAACAACAAAGTGATTGTACCTGATGATGAAGAATGTGCACGTAACCCGAGAGCAAGAAGTGCCAAATTAAGAATTGCAGAAAAGAAGTCATAGAACATGAAGCTCAAAGTAATAAAAGACGAAATATTGGGAGGAGAATTTCTCACCAATGAAGTGCTGGTTCGGCAATGGAAGTTAATTCTTCTTATTGTCGTCATGGCCTTCTTTTATATTAGCAACCGCTATTCATGTTTGCAGAAAATTTCGGATATCAATAAGTTGAAAAGAGAGCTGGCAGATGCAAAGTTTGAATCTCTGATTCGTTCATGCGACTTAATGAGTGAAAGCAAACAATCAAAGATTCAGAAGATAATCAGCGAGAGAGGTGTCGAATTGGAGGCTTCACAGACTCCCCCAATTATAATCTCTAAATAATTAATCTAAATGGCTATTGACAAAAAGACCATATTAAACAAATACATGTTTGTGGTAGGTTTCGTATTTACCATAGCCATCTTTATACTCATCAGTGCGGGCAATACAGTCTTCGTTGAAGGAAGCATGTGGAGAAAATATGCCGAAACTTTAAAGAAGGAAGATATTATTGTTAAGCCTGACAGAGGTAATATTTATTCCAGCGACGGTCAGTTAATGGCCAGCAGTGTACCTTTGTATTATGTGTATATGGATATGAAGGCCAGCGGCATGAAATTGGACACATTACGTGCTCAGATCGACTCATTATCAAAAGTACTGTCAAATGTATTGAAAGAGCGTAGTGCGGCAGACTACAAACGGTATATTCTGACTAATTATGGCAAGACTACGATGCTTCCTCTTTGCCGTTCGAAAATCTCCTATCTTCAGTTTAAGGAGGTATGCAAAGCCCCTTATTTACGATTCGGGTGGAACTTAAGCTGCAAACGCATGGTTCAACGGATAAAACCTTTTGGTTCGCTGGCATCGCGCACGATTGGTGATATCTACGGTGATGATCAAAGAGGCGAAGGTAATAGGATTGGCAAAAACGGATTGGAACTTTCTTTTGATTCTTTACTCATTGGAAAACCAGGGAAATCGACCAGAATGAGAGTTCGCGGGAGATGGGAAAATGTGAATATGATTGAGCCTGAAAATGGGTTGGACATTGT
>DATCIB010000062.1:0-25009 GCA_036508045.1 Bacteroidales bacterium | reverse complement strand
TAAGAATCAAAAGAATGGAGAGCATGTGCATGAAGAAGGTTGCATCTGTCTGAATGTAGCCAAAGCGAGCAAAGAGTCCGATGAAGAGGAAAATGATGAAAACATTGGAAAAGGTCAGAAGAAAACCGGTGACAAACTGCTGGACATAGCTCTCTTTCTCGTCCGTCGAGTTTTTCAGGGTCTTCAGGGGATTGTTCCAAAAGAGATATAGCCCGAATGCAAACATCACAAGGCTGCCGGCAATCTGAAGAAGTAATTCGTTGCTTTCAATAAATGAAGTTACAAATGACATACCGAAGCCGGTAATCATAGCATAAAGCAGGTCGGAGATTGCGACCCCCAAACCTGTAACAAAGCCGTAAAGTCTCCCTTTGCTCAGTGTACGCTGGATACACAGTACCCCGGAAGGTCCGAGTGGCGCAGATACTAATACTCCAATCAGGATTCCTTTGATTATGTAATAGACCATTCCTCTTTTTAAATAAGGTGCAAATATACTGATTTTTTGTAGTATCTCGGAGTATCTAAATATGTTTTAGTCCTTTCTCTATGAAAGAACAGCTCTTTTTCACTAACTTTGTACCTTCAAATCCAAAAACAATTAGACGACTGATATGATCCAATATTTTAAAACAGATGTTCCCGGTTACATTGCAGTACAGTGTAAGCACGAATTAAGCAAGGAAGAGGTTCAGAAACTTTCCTGGCTTTTTAGCGGTGCAAAAGCTGTTGAAGAACAAATTATTGATGGAAAATTTGTAGGACCGAGACGTGAAATGATTACTCCCTGGAGCACCAATGCGGTGGAGATTACCCAGAATATGGGTCTTACTGAGATGGTTCGAATAGAGGAGTTCTTTACTGCGGAGACTGAAGCTCCCGTGTTTGACACGATGCTTCAACGTTTGTACAAAGGTCTGGATCAGGAGATCTTTACGATCAACAAACAGCCGGAGCCAATACTAAACATAGATAATATAGCGGCATTTAATGCGCAAGAGGGTTTGGCATTGAATGAGAATGAGATTGCATATCTGAATGGTATAAGCGAGAAGATAGGAAGAAAACTCACGGATAGTGAAGTGTTCGGGTTCTCGCAGGTAAACTCGGAACACTGCCGTCATAAGATCTTTGGAGGTACATTTGTCATAGACGGCAAAGAGAAGAAAAGCTCTTTGTTTGCGATGATCAAAGAGACTTCTGCTGTCAATCCGAACAAAATCATTTCTGCCTATAAAGATAATGTTGCTTTTAATGACGGACCGGTGGTGGAACAGTTTGCTCCGGCTTCAGCGGATAAACCGGATTTCTTTGAAATAAAAGATATCAAGACTGTTATCTCGTTGAAAGCGGAGACGCATAACTTTCCGACTACCGTTGAGCCCTTCAATGGAGCTGCTACCGGCACCGGCGGTGAGATTCGTGACCGTTTGGGTGGTGGAAAAGCTTCGCTGCCTATCGCGGGAACAGCTGTATACATGACCTCTTATCCCCGGACGGAAGAAGGACGGGAGTGGGAAGAGTCTCTGGAACCCCGCAATTGGTTATACCAGACCCCCGAACAGATCTTGATCAAAGCTTCCAACGGAGCTTCCGATTTTGGTAATAAGTTTGGTCAGCCTCTGATTTGTGGTTCAGTGCTGACATTTGAGCACAACGAGAATGACAAGAACTTTGGCTATGATAAGGTAATCATGTTAGCCGGTGGTGTTGGCTTCGGTAAGAAGAGCGATAGCTTGAAAGGTGAACCTCAGGTAGGAGAAAAGGTGGTCGTTATCGGTGGTGATAACTATCGTATCGGTATGGGTGGTGGTGCCGTTTCTTCTGTGGACACCGGACTGTATGCCAATGCTATTGAGTTGAATGCTGTACAGCGTGCTAATCCTGAGATGCAGAAAAGAGCTTCGAATGTGATCCGCGCGTTGGCTGAATCGGATATTAATCCGGTAGTTTCTATCCATGACCATGGCGCAGGCGGTCATTTGAATTGCCTCTCTGAATTGGTGGAAGCTACTGGTGGTAAGATTTATATGGACAAACTTCCTATCGGTGACCCGACATTATCTGCCAAAGAAATTATTGGCAATGAGTCGCAGGAGCGAATGGGACTGCTGATTAAAGAAAAAGATGTGGAGATGGTGAGACGTATTGCCGATCGCGAACGCGCACCGATGTATGTAGTCGGAGAGACGACGGGCGATATGCAGTTTGTATTTGAGCAAGCTGATGGTAAACGGCCGATTGACCTCCGCCTTGATTACATGATCGGAAAGCCACCTCGTACCTATATGTATGATAAAACTGTAAAGGAAACGTATGCTCCGGTAATCTATAAGACCTCTGAGATTCATGATTATCTTGAAAATGTACTCCAGCTGGAGGCGGTTGCTTGTAAAGATTGGTTGACCAACAAAGTGGACCGTTCTGTGACAGGTAAGATCGCCCGTCAGCAGTGTGCCGGAGAAATTCAGTTACCGGTTTGCGACTTGGGTGTTGTATCTCTGGATTACCGTGGGAAAGCAGGTATTGCCACTTCTATCGGTCATGCGCCTCAGGCTGCGATGATTGACCCGGCTGCCGGCTCAAAGTTGGCTGTGGCTGAAGCCCTTACCAACATTGTGTGGGCTCCGCTCTGTAAACGTCTGGAAGGAGTATCCTTATCTGCTAACTGGATGTGGCCTTGCAAAAATGAAGGTGAAGATGCCCGTTTATATAAAGCTGTGGATGCGTGTGCTCAATTTGCAATCGACCTGGGCATCAATATTCCAACCGGAAAGGATAGTCTTTCCATGACTCAAAAATATGGTGATAAGAAAGTATATTCACCAGGCACAGTGATTATCTCCGCGGGTGCTGAAGTAACGGATGTCCGGAAAGTAGTGACTCCTGTTTTGGTAAATGATCCGGAGTCTTTCCTGTATTATATTGACTTCTCTTTTGACTCATTGAAGCTGGGCGGTTCTGCATTTGCTCAATCCCTGAATAAGATTGGTAAAGAAGCACCGACAGTCAAAGACTCTGATTATTTTAAAGATGCGTTTAATAGCATTCAACACCTTGTAGAAAAGGGAATCATCCTTGCCGGACATGACATCTCAGCCGGTGGTCTGATTACTACATTGCTGGAGATGAACTTCGCGAATGTCGAAGGGGGTATGTCTGTCAATCTGGATGCAATAGCTGAGAAAGATATTATCAAGGTTCTCTTCAGTGAGAATCCGGGTGTGGTCATTCAGGTCAAAGACAAAACCAAAGCGGAAAATATACTGAAAGAACATGGCGTTGGTTACTGTCTTATTGGAACTCCTTCGGAGGAACGTCATGTGTTGGTGGAAAAAGAAGGGGTCGCCTATCAGTTTGGTATCGATTATCTTCGTGATGTATGGTACTCTTCTTCGTATCTGCTGGATCGTAAGCAGAGTGGCGTTGCTTGTGCCAAGGCTCGTTTCGAGAACTACAAGGAACAACCGCTGCAATTTGCATTCCCTGCAAACTTTACCGGTAAGCTTGCTCAATATGGTATCTCCGCTGATCGTCGTGTAAGAACCGGTGTTAAGGCTGCTATCATCCGTGAAAAGGGTGTGAATGGTGATCGCGAAATGGCTTATTCATTGTATCTTGCAGGCTTTGATGTGAAAGATGTACACATGACAGACCTGGTCAATGGACGCGAAACTCTCGAAGATGTTAATATGATCGTCTATTGCGGTGGTTTTTCGAACTCAGACGTTTTAGGTTCGGCAAAAGGCTGGGCCGGAGGATTCCTCTTTAACGAGAAAGCGAAGAAAGCCCTGGATAACTTTTATGCGCGTCCTGATACATTAAGTCTGGGTATCTGTAATGGATGTCAGCTGATGATCGAACTTGGCTTGGTTAATCCGGAAGATGCAGAGAAACCAAAGATGCTACATAATACGTCTCATAAGTTTGAATCGTCTTATCTGACGGTAGATATTCCTCAGAATGATTCAGTCATGTTCAAAACGTTGGAAGGAAGCAAACTGGGAATCTGGGTGGCTCACGGAGAAGGCCGTTTCTCTTTCCCGTATAAGGAAGATACATACCATGTGGTAGCAAAATATCAGTATGACGCTTATCCTGCAAATCCAAATGGTTCTGATTTTAGTACAGCTGGTATCTGTTCGGCTGATGGCCGTCATCTGGCAATGATGCCTCACCTGGAACGTGCGATTTTCCCATGGCAATGTGCGGAATATCCCCGTGACCGTAAGATGGATGAAGTAACTCCATGGATGGAGGGTTTTGTGAATGCCAGAAAGTGGATTGAAACAAAGAAATAAGGGAGTGACTCCTCTCTAGAATAGAAAAATAGCCACGGAGAATTCTCCATGGCTATTTTGCTATTCTCAAAGAAGAGAATTATTTTTTCTCAAGAAGCCACGCGTCACTCAAATTATGTTTCTCTTTTACTAAATCACGAAGATCCGCTGCGTCGTTCTTGTTGTTAAAAGAGCCAACAATGACACGATACATCTGTTTCTCTGTATTCATTGCTATTGCACAGGTGTATCCTTTTGCTTCATAAGCAGCTTTCAAACCAGTAGCATTGCTTCTGCTTTGGAAACTACCGATTACAACGCTGAAAGTTTTCAATTCACCTTCAACTGCTTGTAATGACTCTTTCTGAAAAGTAGCATTCGTGATAGGTCTTGCAGTTGCAGTAGTAGTTGTAGCTGTCTCTTCTTCTTCAACAACGGCCACTTCTTTTTCTTTTGCTTTCTCGAAAGCTGCTTTATAAGCACTTTGCTTAGATTTACATGCACCTAAGCCGAATACCAAACAAAGGGTTAAAACCCATAATAGACTCTTTTTCATCTTATTCTAGTTTTATAAATATAACTGCAAAAATAGGAAATATAGTCCAATATACAACGGTGTAAATGATATTATTAGTTCGTAGGTAGGTGCGAATTTTGTTTTTATAACATTAAAAACAGATATCCCTCCCAACTTTATAATATTCCTTTGGTTGAAGGCAGTTCGTAACTGTAGATATCGCGTTTAATGGCCATTTTCAACGATCGTGCTAAAGCCTTGAAAATACCTTCAATTTTATGATGTTCGTTTGTCCCTTCAGCTTTAATATTCAGATTCATGCGTGCGGAGTCGCTGAATGATTTGAAGAAATGAAGGAACATTTCTGTTGGCATATCACCAACATATTCCCTTTCGAATGTTGCATCCCAGACTAGCCAGGGTCTTCCTCCGAAATCCAGGGCTACGCTGCACAAACATTCATCCATCGGAAGACAGTACCCGTATCTTTCGATGCCACGTTTGTCGCCCAGCGCTTTTAAGATGGATTCTCCCAATGCGATAGCTGTATCTTCAATAGTGTGGTGTTCATCCACATTCAAATCCCCTTTTACTTGCACAATCAAATCCATGCCTGAATGCTTTCCAATCTGCTCAAGCATGTGATCAAAAAAACCGAGTCCGCTATTGATGTTGCATTTGCCCTTACCGTCAAGGTTTACTTCGACGTAAATATCTGTTTCCTTTGTGGTACGTTGCACAATTGCCGTACGTTCTCCTGCAAACAAGAACTCGGTCACCTTATCCCAGTCGTTTGATGCGAATACGCAAACATCCCGGAGATCTTTCTCTTGAAGGATTTGCTCAGTCTTATTCTCTTCGCAAAACAAGATTCCTTTGCAACCTATATTTAGTGCAAGTTGCATGTCTGTAATCCGGTCGCCGATGACGTACGAATGATTCAGATCATAAGAACCGTCCATATAGTGTGTCATCATTCCGGTTCCCGGCTTGCGGGTAGGTGCGTTATCATGGGGGAAAGAACGGTCAATCAGGATATTGTCAAATACAATGCCTTCTCCTTTCAATGTCTCCAGCATCTTATTGTGCGCAGGCCAGAAGTCTTTTTCAGGAAATGACTCAGTACCCAGACCATCTTGGTTTGTCACCATGACAAACTCAAAATCGAGTTTCTCACGGATGAAATACAGATTGCGGAATACCTTTGGGGTATATGACAGCTTCTCCAGACTATCCAGTTGGTAATCTATTGGTGGCTCAATAACCAATGTGCCGTCCCTGTCAATAAACAAAGCTCTTTTTTGCATTTGGAATGGATATATACTAGTTATTATTAACTCTGTAAAGATACGACTATTTTGTAATACACATTCTTCTGCAGGAATGAAAATGCTATGTTTTGAAGCACATCTCATATTGTATGGTAAAAATAATAGGAGGGCTGATTCTCAGATAGAAACTTTTTACTTACTTTTGAGCAATCGAAATCTAAAACAGAAAACAATAAATCATTGAAAATCATGAAAAAGATTTGCTTCTCAATCCTGACGATTCTCTTTTTTTCCCCTTTGTCCTCCTGGTGCTCTACATATGCGGCAACTTCTGCTCCCGCTGAAGAACAAGTTTTACTCTTTTCTTTCTTTAAAGAACCGAATGGCCGGGATGGACTTCATCTGGCAACAAGTGAAGATGGAATTAATTGGACTGAACTGAATAATGGAAAGTCATTTCTGGTTCCTTGCGTGGGGAAAGATAGTCTTATGCGGGATCCTAGTATCTGTCAGGGACCAGATGGTCTCTTTCACATGGTATGGACTTCCAGTTGGCAGAGTCGTTCCATCGGATATGCAAGTTCGAAGGATTTGATCCATTGGAGTGAACAACGCGATCTGCCTGTCATGGAAAATGATCTTTCAACGAAAAACTGCTGGGCCCCTGAGATCTTCTACGATGACACATCAAAAGAGTATTATATCGTATGGGCTTCATCTGTTGATTCTAATCCGATTGCTCCCAATAAGGATGGTAATAATCACCGGTTGTTTGAGGTTCATACGAAAGATTTTCAAACGTTCTCCCCAGCCAAACTGATGTATTGTCCACCATCCATGACGGTTATAGATGCTTGTTTTCTGAAAAAGGATGGCACGTATTATATGTTTGCAAAGAATGAAGATAAAGGTGCTGCAAGCCCAATGAAATATGTATATATGACATCTGCTGATTCATTCCTTGGTAATTATCCCTACGAAAACAACTATGGCGATCTGAAGATATCACGGGAATGGGTGGAAGGACCGTCTGTCTTTGAATGGAAAGGCGAAGTCTTTGTTATCTATGACATGTATCGGACGAAACAATATGGAGCAATCCGTTCGAAAGATATGAAGATATGGTCTCCGGAACAACCACTCACTATCCCAAGAGGTTTGCGTCATGGCACAGTCTTTAAGGCACCGGCTTCTATACTGAAGAATATTCTGGAGACAAAGTGAGGACAAAAAAAATAATCGCTTCTCACGAAGCGATTATCCTAAACCCTAATAATACTTTTTATGAAAAAAAACTTTACTTTGCTCTAACGCCACGATTTCTCATAGCTCATTGAAAAGTGAGACAAAGATAAAGGCTTCATAACGATCTTACAATATACAATCATACAATCTCATGTATGATTGTTCAGAAAACACTTTAAATGAGTGCACACATGGTTTATGTGTCAATTTGTCCATGTTGGCGTCAATTTATCCATGTACCAGACCTCTCAATCTCTTAGCGTTCTTCTGCAATCCGGATTATATTGAATGATTTACTTTTTAGTTCAATGCTCACTACATTCTTAGAACATGTAGGAAGTGTCGTTTCAGAAGGTACAATGTTTAATGGTTTGTCAAAGCTGTTTTCGTCGTTTGCATTGCCTGCAAATGTAATACACTTCAGTGCTTTTGCTCGTTTTATACCATTGAGTGTCACGGCTATCGTGCGGCTGTTGTCTTTGGTGTTGGCTATCTTTAAGATGATTTCCCCGCTGTTCTTGTCCAATGTTGCACTGGCATAGAGATTTTCCTGTCCGCTGATTGCTTTTTTGTCCATCGTCATAGCAAGGACGTCGGTGCCTTTGTTCATTGCATACATTTGCTGTACGAAATAATTTGGGCTCTTGTACATGTTTAGGTTGTCAAACCAAATTAGATCCGGCCCCCACTGCCAGGCATCCACATGGGCAAAAAGTGGTGCATAAGTAGCTAATCGAACGATGTCGGCGTTTCTTTCCAATCCTGTCATGAAAGCAGCTTCAGCTAACGCAGCTTCGAAAGTATTACGTTTGTCACGTGTGTGAGCGGCGTATTCACCTGCAAATACTTTTGGACCTTTCCGATCGTACGAGTCATAACGTGCCGCATTACTGAGAAACCATTCGGGTGCTTTATAATAATGTTCATCCACAAGGTCTACTTTTAGTCTCTTCATCTCAGGCCACAAATATTCAAAATCTTTACCTTCAGCAGAGGGTCCCGAACTACCTACGATTAATATCTCAGGATGCTGTTTGCGAAGTTCTTTCACAAATAGCTCCAGTCTTTCAGGATATTGAGGGCCCCACTGTTCGTTGCCGACAGCCAGATACTTAAGACCGAAGGGAGCGGGATGACCCATTTCAGTCCGAAGAGCACCCCATTTTGTGCTTGCTTCGCCATTAGCGAATTCAATCAGGTCAATAGCATCCTGAATGTATGGATCTAACTCATTTAAGGATACAAGTTCTTTTGCTTTTGCATATTGGCATGACATTCCAACGTTTAATACCGGAAGAGCTGTTGCACCTATATCTTCTGCCAATTGGAAGAATTCAAAGAATCCCAGACCATAGGATTGGAAATAGTCCGGAGCGAAACGGTTCTGAAATTCGTAGTTCCATCTATTTTCATTACAAGGTCGGTTTTCAACATCTCCAACGGTATTCTTCCATTGATATCGACTGGCGAGTTCATTACCTTCAACGATACACCCACCGGGGAATCGGAGAATTCCGGGGTGCAGATCGGCCAAAGCCTGTGCAAGGTCGGATCTTAACCCGTTAATATGTCCTTTAAAGGTGCTTTTTGGAAACAGTGAAATATGATCCATGTCAATGGATCCCTTTGTTACTAGTCCCAGACGAATACGTGCGTGTGAATCGGTAAAAGAAGCGGTCAGTTCGGCGGAGACTTTTGACCATTTCTTTGAAATGACGTCCACAGTCAGATTTTGCACCTGATCATTATTGCTATTGAAGAGCTCAACCCTTATTTTGGCTGCTTCCGGTGTGCGCGCATAAAATGAAAGTGTGTAAGTATCTCCTTTTCTTATGCCAATTCCTCTGAATCCTTCGTTAATCAGTCCGCAGCCTCTCAACTCTCCATTAAATGTGAGATTTGCATAATGTGGATTACGCTCAAAGCAGGGATCTTCCTCTTTAATAAGAACTTTTCCGTACGAGGTCCATCCCATCAGAGGGCTGTCAGTAAATTCAAAAGAACGATTCTTAATCAGTTCAGCGTACAATCCGCCGTCGGCTCCAAAATTGATGTCTTCGAAAAAGACACCGTACATGTCTGGATTAATCTGAGCAATTGTTTTTTTTGTGTTTACTTCAACCTCTGTGACAGAGGTTTGTCCGATTGTCGCGGAAGTTGTCATGGATAGCAAGGCTATCATTCCTAAGATACATTGTTTCATCTTTAATTGAATAATTGTGTCATCTTTTGTCCTATCAGAGAGAAAAATCGAAGACGGTTAATGAATTTATGACTGTGAACAGACGGCAAATATACAATTTGTAATGGATTATTTGTTGCCGGGCATGGATAAATTGACATTTTATCTGTACTTTTGTACAGATGCAATTCTATAACTACTTGTCTTGTTAGTAAGAAGCTGTTTTTTATATGATCAACGAAGAAATTGTAATAGTCTCCAATAGCATGAAGAAGGTTCGTTCTTTTTTTCTGCTCTTAATTATTTTTTCTTGTCATATGATAGTGGGAGCTGTCAACGATTATCACTTTTCAACATATACTACATCCGAGGGACTTTCTCACAATACGGTTTGGCAACTTATGCAAGATCAACAAGGAATTGTCTGGGTTGCAACTTCTGATGGAGTGAATCGTTTTGATGGAAGACAATTCGTTGATTTGAATCTCTCTGGCGGCAAACAATTTGCTCCCGGACAAAATGCGATCCACTCTTTTGAGAAAGATAAGCACGGATTCGTCTGGATGAAAGCGGAAGATGGACGTTATTTCTGTTATGACCCATTCAAGGAGCAGTTTGTTGAATATGCCAGCACTGTCATCCGAAACAAATCGTATGATAAAATGCTCGTAGATTCGTCTGGGGTGAACTGGCTGTGGGGAACAAAGAATGGCTGTTTGCGTGTTTCATATGATGAAAAAGGATTTCACAGTCAATCTTTTGAAGCAGACGGGAAGATTTTCTTTGACAATTCAATTCACATGATTAACTCGTCTCCGGAGATTGGAATGGTTATCACTGCGGAGTCGGGTATTTATTTCTTTAATAATGGAATGCGCAGGGTATATAATGACCGGAATGCGTTGGGGATATTTTTTTGTGCAATGACCAAAGAGAAAATCTTTTTCTTTACTCAGAATAAGATAATTCTGGTGTACAACAAGAAGAGTAAACTTTTTCAGAATCCGATACCACTCCCGGATGAATTGAATAAAGGTGATATAAAAGATGTCATTCAGATAAATGAAAACAGTATTTTATTCTCAACGAAAAGCGCTATCTATCAATTTGATACCAAGACACTTCTGACTCAAAGAGCTGAATATCTTCTTGGCGAAAAAGCTCTGTCTAATGTCTGTTTCAGTATTGACAACACAAAGAATCTTTGGGTATATGACGATCAAGGTAGAGTCTGGCTTTACAAACCCGATGGAAAAAGCAAAAGAATTAGTTTGATAAAAGGTGATACAGACCTTTTATCCAGACAGCCGCGATATAACTTTTTGCAGGATTCCCGTGGAATCTATTGGATTTCCACCTATGGGAATGGGCTATTCATGTTTGATCCGAAAACAGATAGTTTAGAGCATATTTTCACGAGTCTCAATCAGTTGAATACCATTAGTTCGAATGACATATTAAGCCTGTTTGAAGATAAATCGGGAGTCTTGTGGGTTGGAACTGAATATAATGGTATTACCAGAATAACGCTACCCAAGTATAAGATCGTTACATTCTTTCCGGAAAACGAAAATCTATTGAGACGGGAAAATTCCATTACGACCATTCAAGAAGATTCGAAGAAAAATTTGTGGGTGGCTAGTGCAGCCGGGAATATATATATTTATTCAGAAAATGGCGTCTTAAAGAAGGAAATCAGAAATTCTTCCGTTTGGACATGTTCGGTGGTGGATAAAAATAATAGAATCTGGTTAGGGTCTGAATCCGATGGCCTTTCGTTTTTTGAAAATGAATATTCTACTCCTGTAGTCCAGACAGTGGTGTCAGGTAGTACGTGGTCATTATCAGGAAAGAGAATTAATGCCTTACTATGCGATCAGAAAAACAGAATTTGGATTGGTTTGTCTGAAAAAGGACTTTGTATTGCTTCTTCTTCAGGTCTTTCAGAGGTGCGTCCGGGACGCAACGGGGATGGGCCTATTGGGGATATTTATTGCATGACACAAGACTCCAAAGGATATATCTGGGCTGGTGCAGAGAAAGGATTATATGTATTCAACCCTGATTCATTATTGAGAGATCCCCTTCTTTACACTTTTATATCCTATGATAAGTATGATACAAGAGATTTAAAGAAGAAGCAGGCGCAAGTAATACATGAAGATAAATATGGACAACTGTGGATTGGAACGATGGGAGGAGGAATGACTTGTTATGTGAAAAATTCGGATCTAAACCCTGTTTATGTGGAGCATTATACAACGAAGAATGGATTGCCAAATGATATAGTTAAAAACATTGAGGAAGACAATTCCGGAGCTCTCTGGATTAGCACCGAGTATGGCATTTCGCGTTTTAATCCCGAAGCCCGGATTTTTGAGAACTACCGTTTTGCAAACATCAATCTTGGAAATGTATATAATGCAGCTTCCGGGCGAAAACTTGCTTCAGGCGAATTGTTGTTTGGCAGTAAATATGGGTGTTATATGTTTAATCCGAATACCTTCTATCGGAATAGCTATATTCCACCTGTCGTAATTATTCACCTGAAAATAAACGGAGAAGATGTTGGTGCAGAAACAGGGTCTTCGTCTTTGTCAAATGCAATCTCATATTCTAAAGAAATAAGACTGGATTACGGCAAAGACAATCTTACTTTCGAGTTTTTATTGCCTAATTACAACGATGATTATTTGAATAAGTATTCTTATATATTAGAAGGTTTCGATCAGGAATGGAGTATACCTTCAATATATAATCAAGCAACGTATCGAAATCTTCCGGTAGGAACTTATCGGTTGAAGATTAAGGCATGTAATAGCGCTGGAGTATGGAATCCACAGGATACAGAGATGCTTGTCATTGTTGAACCTCCGGTTTGGCGTTCAAGTTATGCGCTCTTCTTTTATATAACTATTATTATACTCCTCTTATTTATGACATATAGGGTTGTGCTGAGGATCAATGCCTTGAAAACTCAGGTGACAGTCGATAAAGAGCTTGGGAAATATAAGGTTCGGTTTTTATCTAATATGTCTAACGAACTTCGGATGCCGATGTCTAGTATTCAGAAGTCTACAGAAGAAATTGAGAAACAGCCATACCTCACTGATCATATAAAAAATCAGATCCAATGGATAAATAAGAACTGTAACCAGTTGTTATCAATGATTGATATGATTTTTGAACATAAGACAGTTGAAGTTGAAGAAACTGTTTTGACATTAGAGGAGGCTGATCTGGTATCTTTTGTTTATGCTTCCTTCCAGGAATTTGCCGGTTTAGCTAAATCAAAGGGAATCTCTTATGAGTTTCTCTCATCTGAGGAAGAACAGGTGATTCCGATAGACAAGATTAAATTAGGAAAAATTCTTTTTCTTCTGTTATCTCGTGAGTTAAGATGTATTCCGAATAAAGGGCGAATTTCACTTGAGATAGTATATAAGGAACAAACAGCATCAATTATATTAACAGATAGTGGAGCGGAAGTCTCGCCTGATGTTATCAAGATGATTCGTGGAGAGGTTTCTGCAAGTCCGGATTTGTTTGCACCTACAGATATAGGGTTGAAGCAAGCATCTGATCTTGCTGTTTTACATAAGGGAAGTGTTTCCTATGGGAAGGACGCGCAGAATTGTTATCAGTGTGTGATTACTCTTTTCCGGACTCCTGATGCCTATCAGGAAAATGATTTTATAACGAAGTCAAGAAGAACGGGCAAGGAGTCAAGTGTACCAGCGTCTTTCTTTACATTGACACAAGAGAAAGGAATAGTACTTCCTCTATCCGGACAGTTAAAAGGATATACAGTACTTATTGCCGATGCAAATGAGGATGTTCGTTTATTTTTAAAAGATGAGTTGGGAAAATATTTTACTATTGAAACCTCGGAGGACGGAGTGGACGCCTATCTCAAAGTGTCGCAATCGAAGCCTTCTTTGGTTATTCTGGATGTGGATTTACCCAAAAAGGATGCCTACGAACTGACCAGAAAGATAAAAACCAATTCGCAAACATTCCATATCCCGGTCATCCTATTATCTGGAAATTCTTCTTCGGAATATCAATTGAAAGGTATTGAGGCAGGTGCTGATTCATATATCACAAAACCATTCAGCTTGAAGTATCTGATAACACGTATCATTAAACTGATTGAGAAACAGGAACAGTTTAAACAGTTCTTTTCTGAAGAGTTATCCATTACTGCCCCTAAAATTACCACATCAGATAAGGATCGTGTTTTCATGGAAGAAATTCATAAAATACTAAACGCTAATCTTACGAACTCAGATTTCTCTGTGGATGATTTTGCGGGGATGATTAATTTAGGGCGTACCATTTTCTTTAAGAGACTGAAAGATCTTACCGGTTATTCACCGAATGATTATATCCGGGTATATAGGCTGAAAGAAGCTGCGGATTTGCTCCGATGTGGTGTGTTTACAGTTTCTGAAGTTTGCTTCAAAGTAGGCTTTAAGGATCCATTCTATTTTAGTCGTCGTTTCAAGGAACAATATGGAGAGTCTCCTTCAGTGTACCAGAAAAGTAATTTATCTTAATCAAACCAATTATATGAGTCAAGAAAAACCATTAATACTTATCACCAATGACGATGGCTATCAAGCTGAAGGATTGTTAGCATTGATTGATTTCGTCAAACCATTAGGACGTGTTTTAGTCGTTGCATCCGAATCTCAACGTTCCGGACAGTCAAGTGCAATCACCTCCAATCAACCGGTTCGCGCTCATAATGTCGTAAAGGATGAAGATTACACCTTATATATATGTTCGGGAACACCGGTTGATTGTATCAAACTTGCTTTTGATAAATTGTGTGATCATAAGCCAGATCTGATATTGTCTGGTATCAATCATGGTTCTAATACTTCCATCAGTATTTTATACTCCGGAACAATGGGTGCCGCCTTAGAAGGAGCCGTCTATGGTATTCCTGCCATTGGTTTTTCCTTTTGTAATGTGAGTAATGATGCGGACTTTTCTCATCTGAAGAAATATGTTCAAACCATGGTGGGACGTGCTCTGAATCAAGGAATTCCGGATGAGATATGTCTGAATGTGAATTTCCCTGTAGGACAGATCAAAGGTATTCGGATTTGCAAACAGGCCAAGGGGCATTGGACAGAGGAATTTCTTCATAGGAAAGATCCTTCCGGAAGGTCCTATTATTGGTTGTCAGGTTTTTTTATTAATAAAGAACTTGATAATGAAGAGACAGATGAGTGGGCTGTGGCTAACGGTTATATATCCGTTGTTCCATGTAAGGTGGACCTTACTGCCTATGAGGCTTTTCCGATATTAAAGAACTGGACGTCTGTACAAAAAGAAATTATATGAAATACTATCTGATAGCAGGAGAAGCTTCCGGAGACCTTCATGCATCACATCTTATGGCTGCGTTAAAGGAACAGGATAAGCATGCTGATTTTCGTTTCTTTGGTGGCGATATGATGGCAGCTCAAGGAGGACAATTGATTAAACATTACCGCGATATGGCATATATGGGATTTATTCCCGTGTTGTGCCATCTCCCAACAATTCTGAGTAATATTCGGAAATGTAAAGAAGATATTACTTTTTTCAAACCTGATGTTGTAATTCTCGTTGACTACCCCGGGTTTAATATGAAAATTGCCAAATATGTGAAAAATGTTCTTTCTCTTCCGGTATACTATTACATTTCTCCCAAGATTTGGGCATGGAAGGAGTATCGGATTAAAAGTATCAAGAAATATGTGGATCGAATGTATGCTATTCTTCCCTTTGAGGTTGATTTTTATAAGAAGCATGCTTATGAGATAGAGTATGTAGGTAACCCTTCGGTAGATGAAATATCTGCTTTTGAATCTTTACCGAGGGAATCGATGCATTCTTTTCAGAGAAAGAATCAACTTTCTGATAAACCTATCATTGCACTGCTTGCCGGTAGCCGGCAACAAGAGATCCGATCAAATCTGAATAGTATGTTGACTATGACTAATTTATTTCCTGAATATCAGTTTGTCATCGCCGGAGCTCCTGGGATTGAAGAATCGTTTTATCGCGGTTTAATCAGAGAAAATAGCTGTAGCATTGTTTTCGGACAAACGTTCTCCTTACTTCAGCAATCAACAGCTGCCTTAGTTACTTCAGGAACAGCCACTTTAGAGACCGCTTTATTCGGTGTACCTCAAGTTGTTTGTTATAACTTCTCAATGCCGCCTTTTATATACAGAATCTTACGCCCTTTGATTAGGGTTCCATACGTCTCTTTGGTCAATCTGATTGCAGGGAAAGAGGTGTGTAAGGAGCTATTAGGATTTATGATTACCCCGGAGCGTCTGAAGTCTGAGTTAGGTGATATCGTATATAATCAGGAAGCAAGAAGCCAAATGTTGCAAGGTTATGCTGAGATGAAAGAACAATTGGGTGGGCCGGGAGCCCCTCAGCGAGCTGCAATCAGCATATTTAATTCGTTGAAATGATAAATGAATACGGGGTAAGCGCTGTAAGTCAGATAGTCAGTGTAATGAAAATATTCTTTGCAAGGTAAAAATATTCAACATTCCTTTTGTGGATTTCATAAAAAGACATACCTTTGCAGTCCGATTATTATCTAAGAGTGTAAGAGTTTAATTGTAAGCGGTTTGATGGATCTGTGTTCGGTCGGTCAGAAGTGAGCAACTAACAGAATTTATTAATTAACAAACTAAAATAAATAGCAGTGGATACTTTAAGTTATAAGACCATTTCTGCCAATAAAGCAACTGTACAGAAAGAATGGGTTGTTGTGGATGCAACCGATCAGGTATTGGGGCGTTTGGGTTCAAAAGTTGCCAAATTATTAAGAGGCAAATACAAACCAAGCTTTACTCCCCATGTAGATTGTGGTGATAATGTGATTATTATCAATGCAGCTAAAGTTAGATTGACAGGAAACAAGTGGAGCGATCGTGTTTATTATCGTTTCTCTGGTTATCCAGGTGGACAGCGTGCATATAATCCTGCGGATTTGATGGCAAAGGGTCCCGACCAATTACTTCGTAAGGTAGTTAAAGGCATGCTTCCAAAGAACAGACTTGCTGATAAGATCATTGGCAATATGTTTGTTTTTGCCGGAGTAGAGCATGATAAACAAGCTCAGCAGCCAAAAGAAATTGATATAAACGCTCTTAAATAAATAAGATGGAAATAATTAATGCAATAGGCAGACGTAAAGCTGCAATAGCTCGTGTTTTCGTAAGCGAAGGAACTGGAAATATTGTTATTAACAAGCGTGAACTAGGTGTTTATTTCCCTTCTTCTATTCTTCAGTTTATTGTAAAACAGCCTTTGAATACATTGGGTGTTGCTGAAAAATATGATATCAAGGTAAACCTTGACGGAGGTGGTTATAATGGTCAGGCGGAAGCTCTTCGTTTAGCGATTGCTCGTGCTTTGGTCAAAATTAACCCTGATGACAAGCCTGCCCTTCGTGCTGAAGGATTTGTAACACGTGATGCACGCGTTGTTGAACGTAAGAAGCCGGGTCGCCCGAAAGCAAGAAAGAGATTTCAGTTCAGCAAACGTTAATCATTATTGCTGCAGATTCTGTTATCGTTTAGTATCTAAACCGGCAAGATTTCTAAGTGAACTACTTGGTGGTTGTTTTAATCAAAAGAAAGTAAACAATTAATTATTAGAAAGACAATGTCTATTACAAATTTCGATCAGTTATTGGAAGCGGGTGTACACTTCGGACACTTAACAAGAAAGTGGAATCCTGCAATGGCTCCTTATATTTTTATGGAAAAAAATGGTATCCACATCATAGATCTTCATAAAACAGTTGTGAAAATTGATGAAGCAGCGGATGCTCTTCGCCAGATTGTGAAATCAGGAAAGAAAGTTCTTTTCGTTGCCACTAAAAAACAAGCTAAACAGATTGTTGCTGATAAAGCATTGGAAGTAGGAATGCCGTACGTTATTGAACGTTGGGCTGGTGGTATGTTGACCAATTTCCCTACTATTCGTAAGGCTGTAAAAAAAATGACTACCATTGATAAGATGATCAAAGACGGTACTTTTGATAATCTTTCAAAAAGAGAGAAACTACAGATTACTCGTCAGAGAGCTAAATTGGAAAAGAATCTTGGTAGTATTGCTGACATGAACAGACTTCCTTCTGCTCTTTTCATTGTTGATGTAATGAAAGAACATATTGCTGTTCAAGAAGCAAATAGATTAGGTATTCCGGTCTTTGGTATTGTAGATACGAATTCAGATCCTTCAAAAATCGATTTTATTATTCCTGCTAATGATGACGCTGCAAAGTCAATCGAGGTCATTACATCTGCTATTGTTTTAGCAATGAAAGAAGGCTTGCAGGAAAGAAAGATTGAGAAAGAGGATGTTGAGTCTGAAGAAGCACCGGAGAAGAAAGATAGAAAAAGACCAGTCAGAAAAGAGAGAATTAAGAAAGAAGACGGTGAGGCTTTGAATGCTTTGGTTGCTTCTAAATTCTCAGGCAAAGAAGACGAGGAATAATTTTAGATATCAATTCATGCTGATTGGTCTTGCATCGAGTTTCTCTTGATAAGCAGACTAGTCAGCATTTTTTTTAAATAAGAAAACTAACTCAAACAAATAATATAAAGACTATGGCAGTAACAATGGCAGATATCTCCCACTTGCGCAAAATGAGTGGAGCGGGTATGATGGACTGTAAGAATGCTCTCACTGAAACTGATGGCGATTTTGACAAAGCAATGGAAATTATTCGTAAGAAAGGTCAAGCAGTAGCGGCAAAACGTTCAGATCGGGAAGCTTCAGAAGGTTGTGTTTTGGCAAAGACAGTAGGAGAATTCTCTGCAATCATTGCATTAAAATGCGAAACGGACTTTGTGGCAAAAAATGCTGAATTTATAGCTTTAACAAAAGCAATTCTTGATTTAGCTATTGCAAATAAATGTCAGACTCTCGAAGATCTGAAAGCACTTTCTTTCAGTAATTCTACAGTTGGTGCAACTGTTACAGAAAGAAGTGGTATTACTGGTGAAAAAATGGAACTGGATGGCTATTGCTTTGTTGAAGGCAAGACTAACTATGCTTACATTCACCCGGGAAATAAACTTGCTTCTATTGTCGCTTTGAATCAGGTAGTTGATGCTTCAATCGCTAAAGATGTGGCGATGCAGATAGCTGCCATGTGTCCACTCTCAATAGACTCAAAAAGCATTTCTGCAGACGTGTTGGCACGTGAGTTGGAGATTGCTGCTGATAAAGCTCGTCAGGAAGGAAAACCGGAGAATATGATCGAACGTATTGCTCAGGGACGTATCGGCAAATTCTATAAAGAAGTGTGCTTGTTGGAGCAGGAGTTTATTAAAGATAATAAGATTTCTATCCAGCAGTATCTGGAGCAGCAGTCCAAAGATCTTACTGTTTGCGACTTTAAACGTTTTACTTTAAATATGGAATAATCCAATAAATAAAGGCTTACAAAGGGAGAGAATTACATTCTCTCCCTTTGTGTTTTTGGAGTTCTTGTCAGCGATGTAATAATTGTAGAATAAAAAAAGAGAATACTGTAAGTATTCTCTTTTTTTATTCTTTCGGAAGAAAGGATCTTAGACTCTCTTTTCTTTAATACGTGCTTTTTTACCGGTAAGTTTGCGCAAATAATACAGTTTAGCGCGACGAACTTTACCAACTTTGTTCAATGCGATGCTCTCGATGGAGGGTGAATCCAACGGGAAAATGCGCTCTACTCCGATATTATCAGACATTTTACGAACTGTGAACATCTTTTTGATACCATGACCTACAATTTTGATAACTACGCCACGGTACAGCTGTATACGTTCCTTGGTACCCTCTTTGATTCTGTAAGCGACAGTGATCGTGTCACCGCTTTTGAATGCCGGGAATTCAGGGCTCTCAACTTTGAAAGCCTCTTGTGCTACTTTAATTAAATCCATATCTTTTGTTGCCTTTAAAAATTTAGTAAGACGCAATATTACAAGTACTTTCTTATAAGAGATTGCGTTAAAGCGGTGCAAAGTAACGGATTTTTATTCAGATATTCAAATATTTCTCTAATTAATTGATTGTGACTTTGGTATTGAATCATCTCATCTCTTTTTTTATTCCGTTAAAATCGATATATTTGCAGATACATACATATATACACATCGATACTTTGCTACTATTCAATGAAACGCATCATTATTTGTATTTTATTTCTTGCGGCATTTTATACCACGGTGTCCGCCCAGAATCTGATTCCTGATCTCCTTGCTCCTTACAAGAATGATACAGATTGCCGTAATTGGGTTGACTCTGTTTATAATTCCATGACACTTGATGAACATATAGGTCAGCTATTCATGATGGTTGTATCTCCTGAATTAAGTACTAAGAATGAGAATGAGATTCAAAATCTTATAGTTGATAACCACATCGGCGGCGTCTTGTTTCAGAAAGGAGATGCAGAGGCTCAGGCGGCTGTTACTAATCTCTGCCAGAGTTGGGCTAAAACACCCTTGCTGGTTGCCTTAGATGGCGAATGGGGTTTATCCATGAGGCTCGAGAATACGATCCAATTTCCCAAAAATATGACTCTCGGCGCAATCAATAGTGATTCTTTGATATTCTGCTATGGTAAAGAAGTTGGAAGAGAGTGCCGAGAGATGGGAATTCATGTAAATTTTGCACCAGTTGCAGATGTGAACAGTAATCCTGCAAATCCTATAATTGGAAACAGATCTTTTGGTGAAATACCAGAAAATGTCTCGACTAATTGTATTGCATATTTTAAGGGACTTCAGAGTCAAGGTATCATTGCAGTCGGAAAACATTTTCCCGGACATGGCGATACGTCTACTGATTCGCATGAGGAGTTGCCGGTGGTTGAACACTCTAAAAAGAGACTGAATGCAGTTGAATTATATCCTTTTCGCTCCATCGTTGAGGCTGGAATTGATGGCATGATGAGTGGGCATTTATTTGTTCCAGCTCTTGATACAACTTATCAACCTGCTAGTCTCTCTACCAAGATAGTAAATGATTTACTAAAGGAGTCGATATTATTTGGAGGACTTGTTTTTACTGATGCTTTAGTTATGAAAGGAGTTTCTTCTTCTGATCATCTTTGTGTACGGGCATTGCTTGCAGGTAATGACATCTTGCTCGATCCTGAGAACTTAGGAATGCAGATCCAGCAGATTAAAGATGCTTTGGATCAAGGAGCTATTACACGTGTCATGCTCGAGGATAAAGTATTTAAAATTCTCACTTATAAATATATAGCAGGACTGAATGATTATAAGCCGGTCAATCTTGAGAACTTAAGAGAGCGTCTGAATCCATTGTATGCAGAGTCACTAAACAGCACACTTCATCGACGCTCTGTTACTGTACTAAAGAATGTGTCTGGAAATATACCTTTGCATGAGTTGGCTATTTCTCCCACAGCTTCTCTCTCAATAGGTGTTGTTGCAAAAACGACGTTTCAGGAGCAGCTTCAACGCTACAATAACGTACCTTATCAGACTACCTCCTATAGTATTACAAAGGATGAATCCGATAAATGGGAGTTGACTCTAAAAAACTATTCTCAATTGATTGTTGCCATTCACTCCACAAGAGTAACAGAAAATCAGGCATTGATTGAACTTTGCAAGACACATAAGGTCACATTGGTTTTTTTCGTATCTCCCTATATAATGTCAAATTTCAGTAAATCAATCGAACTGGCCAAGTCTGTTGTTTTAGCCTATGAGAATACCACAGAAATGCAACGAACAGCAGCTGAGGTAGTCTTTGGAGGCGTTGAGGTAAACGGGAAACTTCCTGTCACTGTGGCTGACTTGTTCCCGCAAGGAGCAGGAATCTCACTAAAGAAATCCCGTATCTCCTATTCCCGTCCGATGGATATTGGCGTTTCCTATGAAGTTCTGGATGAGATAGAAGATGTTGTGAATGAAGGACTAATAGAGAAAGCATATCCTGGTTGCCAGGTGATGGTGGTTAAAAGTGGATATGTGATCTATGATCGCACTTTTGGCTATTTTGATTATGCCAATACGCATCCTGTACAGAATTCTGATGTATATGATCTTGCTTCTTTGACCAAAACAACAGCTACTCTTCCGGCAATTATGTCGTTGTATGATCAAAAGAAGATTCGTCTGAACGATAAAGTTTCTTCGTATCTCCCTTTCCTTCGCAACACAGACAAAGAGAACCTGACAATAAGTGATCTTTTGTATCACCAATCCGGCTTGACACCATTTATTCCATTTTACGAAAAACTGATTGATAAGAATAGCTATGAAGGTCCGCTTCTTAAAAGAGAACGCGATAATACATACAGGCTTCCATTTGATGGTACCTCGTATGCCAATCAGAACTTCAAGTATGACAAAAATCTGGTCTCATCTATCCGAAAGCCTGAATTTTCCCTGCAAATGGCAGAAGGAATATATCTCCGCAATTCATTCAAGGATACCGTCATGCAAGAGATTGTGAGAAGTCCATTGGGGCATCTCAATGAATATCAGTATAGTGATCTTAATTTTATCCTTTTGAAAGAGCTCGTTGATGTTGTTACTAAACAACCTTTTGAGACCTATTTGGATAGTACCCTTTTTCGTCCGCTGGGTGCAGATAATATTGGTTTTTATCCTTTAGCCCATATTCCGAAGACGTCAATAGCTCCAACTGTGGATGATCAATTTCTTCGCAAACAAATACTTGTAGGTTATCCACACGATGAAGCAGCCGCTGTGTTGGGAGGTGTTGCCGGTAATGCAGGGCTCTTCTCCAATGCAAATGATATTGCGAAGTATTTGCAGATGTTACTCAATCAAGGAACTTATGGTGGTGAACGTTTCTTTTCTGCTGAGACAGTACGTTTGTTTACAGAGAGTAAAAGTGAATATAGTCGTCGGGGTCTTGGGTTTGACAAGTCTGTAAAAGGAGATAGGAATCTAAGCCCGGTTTGTGAAGCAGCATCAAAAACGGAAGATGTATATGGTCATACAGGTTTTACAGGAACGTGTTATTGGGTAGATCCGCATCACCAACTAATTTATATCTTTCTAAGTAATCGCGTGTATCCATCCCGGGGTAATAACAAGTTATCAACGCTGAGTATTCGTTCCCGGATTCATGAAATTATCTATAAAGCCTTGGGAGTACAATAAATCATTCGAAGTTCAAAGACAAGACAAATAAACGGGAAGTCATCTTCGAAAGAGCATTTGTGTACTTGATGTCATCAGTAATGACAAGGTCGCTTCTGTCTTTTTCCAAGATATCATTTAGTCCCAGGCAGAACTTAAGTTCCGGACAAAACTTGAAATAGCGGTAATAGAAGTTACATCCCATACCTATCTCTAAGTAAGTTGCGAGAGACTTGGCAAGCAACTGACTCCCTTTTTTCTTCGATAAATCAAAAGCAATACTCGGACCGGCAATCAGGTAAGGGCGAATGTTGTTCAAACGCTCTGAACTGAACTTAAGGTGTATCGGGAGCATCAGATAGTTCGTTTTCATCGTCATACTTGTCTCTTGGCCGGAGTTATATTCACGAAAGACGATATTTTTATCACCAAAGTAGAGAGAAGGAGAGAAGCGAAGATTAAGCACAGGAGTCAGATACAAGTCCCCGATTAGTCCCACATTAAATCCCGGATTGTGATTTGGGATCTCGGCAAACCATGTTTCTCCTTTGGGAGTCGTGACACCGGTATGAAAGAATTCCATATCTTGTGAGTGAACACCCATCATAAAGCCATAATGAAAGATTTTCTGATCAGCATACGGTTGGTTCTTCACCTTTTGAGATTGGGCGAAAAGTACGCTGAAGCAGCATGTTAATCCAAGAAGGAGTATATATCTTTTCATTTACTTATTCTATCATATCATAAACGAGATTTCATTCGTCTTATTGTATTCCGCCAGAGAATCACCTGTGGCGGAGTAACCTGAATGAACGTTGTGAGATTCCGCCATTAATCAGGACGACACACTCATTCAGACCTTCAGGGAATGGTAAAAGGAGGTATTCTTCTGCAGTTGATGAAGAGTATAACAAAGCACCTCCCAAAGAGTAGACAGATACCTGACTTTTTCGCTCCATGTTTTCGATGACAATATTATTATTCTCAACACGACAAGTCAGCCGATCAGATAGTACTTCATCTACATCCGTTAAGCCCCCCGAAACCTTAAAAGAAACCTGCTTACCATTCAGCGCAATTTCGCTTAAAGGCACTTTTGTTGGATATCCGCCCCAGGATAGTGCGCCGGGGATGGTCTCATCCGAGAATCGGGTTGAACTTTGTCCCTGAAAGGCCCAAAGACTACCAGCCTTCTTGGTATAACAACAATAATGACCCGATACACTGTTCAGGGAATTAAAGGCTCTTGTACCAGCGACCAACCCCCACTTTCCAAGCATGTTGGCAGAACGGTCCACGTGGTAGATTAACAATCCATACCCCAGGTTTCTGATATTATGAGTAGTATCCCATCCTTGTGAACTACGTGTCTCCAATAAGTAAAACTCTCCATCTGTTTCAGTGTTAATCCTGTAAGCACTGTTTGTACCAATGGAGGGGAGCGTAATATTAGCAGGAGTACCATCCAAGACAACAGGATCTATCCATCCACATAAATACCTTTCTATTGCAGATAAATAAGGTGGAGTCTGAGAGTTATTGTTATAATTACCTGTGTCCATCAGGAAATAACTATTCATGACGGTAGTTGCATTACTGGTATTATAAAAATCAGGAATCCCGAGTACATGTGCAAACTCATGACAGAAACTTCCTATACCGGCTACTTTGCTACCGCTCGTGCCCCGAAGTTCGGAGGTACAGGCATATCCCATCATACTCACACCATCCAATGACCAGGGTGAAGTCGTGAAATATCTTCGCTGAGACCAGATTGCTGTCGATGGGGCACCCTGAGCTTCATCATAACCTGCATAAATGAGGAACACATTATCAATAATTCCATCCTTATTCATATCATACTCAGAGAAATTAAGATTGTAACTCTCATCGGCTTTTTTGCAGGCTTGTTGTACCATTGCATCAAGATTAAGATCACCATTTGAACCCCAACCATTTCCCCCGTAATAGGAAAGAGTTTGAGAAAGAGTCACAGGTCCGACTACATCAAATGTGATATTTAGTTTATCCATTGAGTTTGCTTTGAAATAGTCGTGTGCACTACCTGTCGCTCCATTGAGTATATATCCTTCCTGATTAAGCAGATTGGAGAATGATGCCCTGGGATTTACAGTTGTAAAAGTCACATCACTGAAGTTTACCAGGATGACAAGCGTTTTTACCGAACCTGTGGTTGGGAATGCTGCAATGGAAGAAGACGTTTCCAAGATACTTCTGGTCTGTATTGCTCTTTCTTCCATGTTCATCCTTATAGATTCCGGCAACCCTTTGGTAAGCGTAAGGAGGTGATTCATTTCCTTCATGTTGCGCTTGGTCACATCAGAAACCCT
>DATCIB010000061.1:0-18096 GCA_036508045.1 Bacteroidales bacterium | reverse complement strand
GATCTGGCATATCCATCTGGTGTAAACGATTCTAGTATGGAATTAGTGAAAGTGTCTAGGCTTTCAGTATAATCTTTCTGATATGTCTAGTTCCTTAGTTTAAAGGGAAAAAAAGTGTCTACCCAAATCAGTAAAAGTCATATTGCGGCACGGAATAGCTATTTTGTGGCACGGAATAGCTATTCTGTGGCACGGAATAGCTATTTTGCGGTTCAATATAACTATTGCGTTGGGAAGCGATGAATTTATCAACCTGATAAAGAAAACAATTCGTCCTGACAGAGGACAAAATATATCAGGCAAGAAATGGCAGATATTCATGACACAGGTGAAAATACTTGATTATCTAACCAGACCCCCTCAAGCTACGCAATCAGAATTGCTAGATGCAATTAAGGATGTTACCTTAAATGGCATTATATATTACCGCTCGTATACAGGATCTTGGGTTGTTAAAGAGAATAGGTTCTAAACGTAGTGGCCATTGGGAAGTAATGAGATTGTAGTCTTTCTGCTGCCTGGGGGAGATTGCGGGTCAAGCCCGCAATGACGGAAGCAGTAATGAGTTCCTCATCTTTCTGCTGCCTGGGGGAGATTGCGGGTCAAGCCCGCAATGACGGAAGCAGCAATGAGTTCATCGTCTTTCTGCTGCTGAAAAGATGATAACTGTCTATACTCAAAATCAAAAAGAGCAGCAAGGTCACCCCTGCTGCTCTCTCCTATTCTAATCTGTCTTTGAGTTACTTCAAAGCCTTGACGCGGATGTCTTTGAACTTCACCAACGAACCGTGTCCGAGGAAGCCAATGTGACCTTTCTTGTTGAAGAGGCCCGGATGCTCGCGGTGATCGGGTGTGCCATTCTTTGTTGCTTTGGCTATATCGCCGTCCACAATGACTGTGCCATTCAGGATTACTGTGATGTGATTGCCATTGGCGATAACCTCTTCTGTATTCCATTCACCGATTGGCTTCAGGAATCCACGTTTTGCAGGGATGATACCATACACGGATCCGTGATATTGGTACGGTTGTAAGTCTGCATAGATGGGCGATTCACTGTCGAGAATCTGCAATTCCATACCTACATACGCGGCATCTCCTTCGAGCGGGGTACGGATTCCCAGACCGTTGTTGGCTCCCGGAGTGAGCATGAACTCAAAACGGAAGTTGAAGTTGGCATATTCGTCCACAGTGTAGAGATTGCCACCGCCTCCTGCACCCGGATGACATACGATGGCTCCTTCTTCGCAGATGTAACCCGCCGTATTTCCTGTCCAGGAGTTCATATTTGTACCGTCAAAAAGCACTTTGAAGCCTTGTTTCTGTTCGTCTGCGGAGAGTTTGAAAGGTTCTACCGGAGTGAGGGTGGAAAGATGTTTGCGGATTGCTTCTTTGAAGTACCGGCTATCACCACCCTCAATTACTTCCAGGACTTTGTTGAGCGCTGTAATAACTTCCTGACTGTTAAACTGCGGATTGGCAAGTGCAATGTTCATCACTGTGACAGCTGCGGCTTGTTGCAGCTCTTTGTTATCGAGATACTGTGCGGTAAAGAGCAGCGAGGGCAAACTCTGTACAGCGGATGATTGAGTGAGCAACTGGTTTTTGATAGCGTTATCTTCAGTGAGCTCAAATGCCTTGCGAATAGTTCCATGTGCGGTCTCAGCATCCACAGTGCCGGTTGAGAGATGAGAAATGACGACCGGTAACAACAGGTCTTTGAGGTCTTTTTGTTCTTGGGCTACTGAGAGCGACCGTGAAATAACGGCGCTGTGATCGGTGCGAACGCTCAGGATTGAAACGGCATTCTTCTTGTCTGCGTCATTGCCATTCTTTAGCAGGGCAAATAACTCATCAAGGATCTGCGCGTTCGTTGAACCAACTTCTCCCAACAGGAAGTAATAGTCAGTCTTGCGTGCTGCCGGTGCATTTTTGATTTCGTTCATCAGCAATGTTTCTTTTGCCTGCTTATCCATCGTTGTCATAGCACTCAAAATAGCGTTGCGAACAGCAGAAACGCGTGCCGCATCTGTCTGTTTGTTCAACAGAGGGAAGAGTTTGGCCAGATCTTTTTGTTGAGATACTCCTTTTAATGCAGTGTATGCCGCGGCACTCTTGGCTGGATCTGAGGATTCCAGAAGAGAGAATACTTTTTCTCCGGCTGCGACAGTGGCACGATTACCTAACAGCGCAACCGCAATGCTTACTCCTTTGGGTGAATAGGAATCTATTCCTGCAAGCAATGTTTCACCGATATTTCCTTTAAAGGAACGAAGCGCTGACTCAGTTGCTTCTAAGAGCACATCGTCTTCTCCTGCAAACTGTACTGCCAAGGCTTTACATGCGGCAGTACCTCCAATGAGTCCGAGCGCTTTGATCGCGCCGGCTGCTACTTCTTTGTTTGCCGATTGAGCCAACGGTATGATTTGATTGACTGCTTTTTCTGACTTACATGTGCCCAAATAAGAAAGGATATCAACCTGCGCCGGTTCATCTGCTTTTATCAATTGTTGGATCAACAGATTTTCTGCATTGGCTCCAATATAAGATTTCGCATCATCCAGAGCAGCCATACGATACGTGCGGCTCTTCTCTGTTATGGCTTTCAATATCAGAGGCATTCCTGCTTCTCCATTACGAGCGACCAACATGCGCAGTGCAGCACATTTGACATGTATCTGATTGTCTGCATTGCATTTTTTCATCAGTGAGGTGGCTTGCTTGATCGCATCTTTGTTTCCTTCTGCTACCAGACGATTGAGAAGGAGCAGATAGGGTTCTGTTGCTGTCCATTTATTGTCATACACATATTTCTCTTTTGCAGCTGCTTTCTGCAATGCTTTGAGAGATGCAACTGTGCCCAATCGTCCGAGTGCATCGGATGCTACTTGTTTCAAAACAGGATTTTCGTTTTGAGCGATGAACTCGAGAAGCTTTGGTTCGGCAGCTGAGATCTTCATATCGCCTGCTGCTTTCACAACAGAAAGAAGTGGAGTGCCTGTCGCTGTTTTCATTGCTTCGACAATGCCGACACGGGCGTTATTGGTATTGATAGTGACCAATGTGCGTGCAGTAACATCTGCCAAACGTTCGTCCTGAAGAGATGGAAGCAGTCCTCTGACACATTCTTCATCACCCACAATACGGAGGGTTGTGATTAGGTAAAACTGTCCTTCTTTGGAAGGAGTTTCACGCAAAGCTTTCAGCATCCAGGAAGAGAGCTGTCTGCGTTGTTGTTCGTTTCTTACAAAACGGGACATACCGGTAACGGCATATTCCACTAAGGTGTTATCTCCTTGTGCGGGATCTTTATATAAAGCCATGATCTGCAACATTCCTTCTTCACCGGTTTGCAGTAGTTCGGTCATCACCTTATCATACGTAGCGGCATCTTGTGCTGGAAGTTGTGCCAGCAGGTCTGCTACCTTTGTCTTGACGGTTCGGTTCGGATCTGTCTGTGCGTGCGCTCCGGCATAGCAAAAGAGTGCCATAAGTAGTACGGACAAGTATTTGATTGTTTTCATTGTTATTTCTGATTTAGTGGTGATTATATAGTCCACGGTGCTCTCATCGGTTGGTCAATCAGTTTGTTGGCATCATCATCGCCAATAAAGCGAAGTGTGACCGGATCAAACTGAAGGTCGCGGTGAAGTTGTAATGCTGCTGCTCCCATATTGACAATGGTAGCTGAGCGGAAACCGTTGATTTCGTTGAGTGCAAACTTTTCGCGTGTTTGAACGGACTTTACAAAATCCACATTCTGTTGGACCGGATCCGGGAAGGCGGCTAGTTTGCGCTCCAGATCGGGAATATCTGAGCGGAAGCCGGGATATAAGTTTCCTTTGGGTCCGGCAATGTATGGTACATCTGTGATGGTACCTGCACCGTCAAGGATGATTTTGCAGCCATCTTCATAGGTATAGGTGATCTTACGCCAGGTACCTACGGCATCCGGATGTTGCTGTGGCGCGTCAATCTCGACTTTTACCGGACTGGTATTGTCTTTGCCTAAGAAATATTGCACAGGGTCGATGTAGTGCTGACCCATGTCACCAAGTCCACCCGCATCGTAATCCCAATAGCCGCGGAAGGTCTGGTGCACACGGTGTGCAGAATAGGGTTTGAAGGGAGCCGGCCCGAGCCACATGTCATAATTCAGTTCAGCAGGTACAGGCATGACCGGGAGCCCGGTATTGCCTACCCAGAAAAACTTCCAGTCAAAACCGGTATGCTTACCGATTGTCACGGTCAGCGGCCATCCGAGCAGTCCGCTTTCCACAAGTTTCTTGATGGGTTCAACGGTAGTTCCCATTCCATAAAATGTATCTGAGAAACGGAACCATGTATTCAGACGGAAGATGTTACCATATTGTTTGACTGCTTCCATGACGCGTTTTCCTTCGCCGATGGTACGGGTCATTGGTTTTTCACACCAGATATCTTTGCCTGACTTAGCAGCTTCCACTGCCATAAGACCATGCCAGTGAGGAGGAGTTGCGATGTGTACGATATCTACTTCGGGAAGTGCTATCAGGTCACGAAAGTCGGTAAATCCTTTGATCTTGCCATCAGCAGCTGCCAGTCCGTCACTCAGGTGCTTTGCATCTACATCGCAGATAGCGACCAAACGGGTACCTGCATAGTTATAATGTCCGCGTCCCATGCCACCGACACCTATAATACCTTTGGTTAGTTGATCACTTGGGGGAATGACACCATTGCCTCCCAGTACGTTTCTCGGCACAATAGAGAAAAGTCCTATTGCACCAGCGGCTTTCATGAAGCCTCTTCTGGTTGTTTTCATACTTATTATTAAAGGTTTAAAAGAAGAGCCGAAACATACACAACATGTCCCGACTCTTTATATTACTGTTTATTTTGCTGCTATAGCCTTGACAACACTGATAATCTCTTCTCCAAGAGCATCTGCCAATTTTGTTGTCTTTGCTTCGGAATAGATACGGATAATCGCTTCGGTGTTGGACTTACGGAGGTGTACCCATTTGTCAGGGAAATCAATCTTCACTCCGTCGATGTCGTTCACTTCCTGGTCGGCAAACTGTTTCTTGACGGCTGCCAGGATTGCATCAACATCTATATCGGGTGTCAGATCCACTCTTTTCTTGACAATGCAATAGGGTGGATAGGTCGCTTTGAGTTTGGTCACTTTCTTACCGGATTGTGCCAATAGACTAAGGAATAAGGCTATACCTACCAGAGCATCGCGTCCATAATGGCTTTCCGGATAGATGACGCCACCATTACCTTCTCCACCGATGACCGCGTTGGTTGCTTTCATCTTGGCAACCACATTGACCTCTCCCACTGCCGCGGCATTGTACTCGCAACCATATTTACGGGTGACATCTCTCAATGCCCGTGTCGAACTCAGGTTCGAACAGGTATTACCCGGTGTATGCTTAAGGATATAATCGGCTACAGATACGAGTGTATATTCTTCGTTGAACATCTCTCCGTTTTCACAGATGATGGCAAGACGATCTACGTCCGGGTCAACCACGAATCCTACATCTGCCTTGCATGATTTCAATACATCTGAGATGCCTGTCAGGTTTTGTGGGATTGGCTCCGGGTTGTGCGCAAATTGTCCGGTAGCGTCGCAGTTCAGTTTGAGTACATTCTTCACACCAAGTGCAACGAGCAACTCAGGCAGTACGATTCCTCCTACAGAATTCACAGCGTCGATAGCGACTGTGAAGTTTGCTTTGCGTATGCTTGCGACATCAACCAGCTTCAGATCGAGCACGCTCTGAATGTGTCTTTGATTGTAGGTGTTATCGTCCGTTACTTTTCCTAATTCATCCACTTCAGCAAAGGAAAACTCTTCTGCTTCTGCAATACGCAGTACTTCTTTGCCTTCTGTGTCATTGAAAAATTCGCCATCTTCGTTGAGAAGCTTGAGTGCGTTCCACTGTTTCGGGTTGTGGCTGGCGGTTATTATGATACCTCCATCGGCCTTCTCCCATTTTACGGCAAGTTCGGTGGTGGGTGTTGATGCCAAACCGATGTTTACCACGTCAAAGCCCATGCCGGTCAGTGTGCCGATCACGACATGAGAGACCATCTCTCCGGAGATTCGTGCATCACGTCCCACAACAATCTTATTACTTTTAACCGTAGTAGTCTTGCGAATCAAGGTTGCATAAGCTGATGTAAACTTTACAATGTCAAGCGGGTTCAGGCCCTCACCTGCCACCCCGCCTATCGTTCCGCGGATTCCTGATATTGATTTGATCAGTGTCATAATGTCTGTTTTGGGGTTATCAATTGTCTAGTTTGGTAAGTACATATTCCAACTCGTAGGTGTATGCTATCACGCTGCTCTGATCAGTCGTGTTACCTGCAGAATGTGGAGCAATTACTTTCACTTTACCACCATTGCCTACCCATTTGAGTGGACAATACCAGGCATATCGGGTGGAGGTATAGGAACCCATATAAACAAACTCATCCGGCTTTGTATAGGTGTAGTTGCATGCTGAAACAGAGTCTTCCGGAAGAGGACCACGTTTCTCAAACCAGAGTAAGACTGTCTCACCAGTCTGCACTTTACGTTTGCCTCCTAAAGAGTCAATGTGGATATAAAGACCTTCCCCATCGAGGAAATACTCTTTTTCCCCGAAGATACTATCTGTAGGAAATGTGCTCAGCACGATGATGTTATTTTTCTTGATGTAGGATCGGATCGCAGATTTCTCTGCATCAAGCAGCTCCGCATACGTCTGAGTTTTATTACAACCCGTGAGAATGAATCCGGAAACCATCATGCTCAGAGTGAGGGTAAGATACACTAATTTTTTATACATCCGTCTATTTTTTTCGTTAATTGAGTTCCAAAGGTAAGAGAAAAAAACCGAACCGCCCCTCCTTTTAAATTAATTTGTCTTTTTCGGCTTCAAAGAAGGATAAATAGCTTGGCAGAGCTGTTTCAAAGAGTTGAATGGCCGCTTCCAGGGTTCCATAAAACTCGCCTCCTGAAGCATTCAAATGCCCACCTCCACCGAAACATTCGGAAGCAATCTTGTTGCATGGAAACGAACCGGTAGAGCGAAATGAGATCTTTATCTTGTCCACATCTTCACGCATGAAAATGGAAAAGATGATTCCGGAGACACTGAGTGGTATATTTACAAAGCCTTCAGCATCGCCTTTCTGATATTTATAGTTTTCACATTCCTGCAATGTAAGGGTGAGCAAGGCTGCCGGATACTGATCATATATCTTCATGCGCTGCGACAAGAGGAATCCCATCAAACGGAAACGGTCTGCCGGAAAATTATTATATACCTTTGCATAGATCGCATCTTTATCAATTCCTTTGGTGAGCAGTTCGGATATGATGAAATAGATCTCCGGACTGTTGGAGTTATATGTAAAACTGCCTGTATCTGTCATCATACCTGTATAAATACATTCGCCTATGAACTTATCTATGCGGTTAAAATCACCCATGCGACAGATAAGACGGAAGATAAGTTCGCTCGTGGAACAGATCTCAGGATGTGAGATCACCAGGTTCCAACAGTCGCCGGGATAGGGATGATGATCGATGAGGATCTTATGCGCCTTAGATGCTTCTACTGCAGCAGATAAACCTTCTAATCGTTTTAAAATATTAAAGTCCAGTGCAAAAATCAATTCTGCATCACTGACAATTGCATCAGACTCCTCTTTCTTCTCCGAATGTACATATATATCCTGGGCACCGGGCAACCACAGCAGAAAGTCGGGCATAGGGCTTGGTGTTACCACACTCACCTTTTTGCCTAGCCCTTTCAGATAATGGTACAATGCCAACGATGAACCGACCGCATCTCCATCCGGGGATATGTGTGTGACAATAACAATACGCCGTGCTTCATCAATCCTGTCCTGCACAACATCAATACTTCGTTGATCAATAATCTTTGATAACATACACTCTGATTTAATCTGTTATTATTCTTCTATCTGCATCTCTTCCAGTGCCAGGGTTCGCTCTGCCCACTGTTCCATCTCTTGTTCCAGTGACGCTTTCAGTTTGCCATGTTGCTCATAAAGTTCCCCGTCGGACATAGCATCGGGCTCGCTCATCTTCTTTTCCATCGCGGCGATCTCTGCTTCCAGTTTGGCTACTTTCTTTTCAGACGCCTCAATGTCTTTCTCCATCTTGCGAATCTTGCGATTCTGTTCCTTGCGTGCTTCATAGGATACCTTGCCGGCACTTTGTTCTTTTTCCTCACCAGAGTCATTCATGTCAGCGATGGCTACAGCCCGTTCAATCTCTTTCAGGGAATCCATTTTCTTCTTTTCCAGAAATTCGAAGACGCCGCAAAGATGTTCCTTCACCTTCTTGTTGCCAAACTCATAGACTTTGGTTACCAGTCCGTCAAGGAACTCACGATCGTGGGAAACCACGATCACTGTGCCGTTAAACTCGTTGATCGCATCTTTGAGCACATCTTTTGTCCGCATATCCAGATGGTTGGTTGGCTCATCGAGAATCAGGAGATTGACAGGCTCAAGCAGTAAACGAATCATTGCCAAACGGCTCCGTTCACCTCCTGAGAGTACTTTCACCTTCTTATCCGATGCATCTCCGCCAAACATGAACGCACCCAGTATATCGCGGATCTTCGAACGAATATCTCCTTTGGCTACATAATCGATGGTGTCAAATACGGTCAGATTCTCATCAAGCATCATAGCCTGATTCTGTGCGAAATATCCTATCTGAACACCATGTCCGAGTTGAAGGGATCCTTCAAAGGGAATCTCTCCCATAATACACTTGATAAGAGTCGATTTACCCTCACCGTTCTTACCTATAAAGGCTACTTTCTCACCGCGACGGATCGTCAGTTCGACATTTTCGATGACGGTATGGTCGCCATACCGCTTGGCAAGCCCCTCAATGATCACCGGGTAATTGCCCGAGTGAGGTGCCGGCGGGAACTTCAGATTCAGCGATGTATTATCTACTTCATCGACTTCTACCCGATCGATCTTATCCAGCTGTTTGATGCGGGACTGTACCTGCACCGATTTTGTCGCCTTATACCGGAAACGTTCGATAAAGTCTTCTGTATCTTGTATTTGTTTTTGCTGATTCTCATAGGCTCTCAGCTGCTGTTCACGACGTTCCTGACGTAAAAGCACATATTGAGAATAGGAAACCTTATAGTCATAAATCTTACCGAGCGAAATCTCTATGGTGCGTGTCGTCACATTGTCAAGGAACGTACGGTCATGGGATACCATCACCACCGCATTGGCTCTTGTAGCCAGAAAGTTTTCAAGCCACTGGATGGACTCTATATCCAAGTGGTTGGTCGGTTCGTCAAGGAGCAATACGTCCGGATTGCCGAGCAACACCTTGGCAAGCTCGATACGCATTCGCCATCCTCCGCTGAACTCAGAGGTAGAGCGGTCAAAATCTTCCCGGATAAATCCCAGACCTATCAGCGTCTTCTCCGTCTCCGCACGAAAGTTGGTCCCTCCCATCATCAGAAAATGCTCGTTGAGATAGGTCATCCTTTCTATCAGTTTGTGATATTCCCCGGACTCGTAATCTGTCCGTTCAAGCAATTCTTTGTTGATATTCTCGATGGCGACCTGCATATCATAAATATGTTCAAAAGCCAATTCCGCCTCATCGAGGACCGTTCGGTTGTCATTGAGCAACATCTGCTGAGGCAGATAGCCGATTGTCGTCTCTTTCGGAGCTGCTACTGCACCTCTTGTCGGATTTTGTATTCCGGCAAGAATCTTCAGCATAGTTGATTTGCCGGCGCCATTGCGACCGACCAATGCGATGCGGTCTTTCTTATTTACTACAAAAGAAACATTATCGAAAAGTGGTGTCGCACCAAATTCGACTGTCAGTCCGTCTATTGAAATCATTGATTGTCCACAATTGAGTTGCAAAAATAAAGATAATTATCCGATTTCCTGTCTTTTCCAAATAAAAGTCATCCCCGATAAGCACAGATTTTGTTTTTTTCTTACTTTTGTTCAGCACTAAAAACTAAGTATCATGAAAAGAGAAGCATTTAAAATGTATCTGAAACCCGGATTTGAGGCTGAATATGAAAGACGGCACAACGCATTATGGCCCGAGGTGAAAGAACTACTCTCCAATAACGGCGTATTTGACTATTCAATCTATTGGGACAAAGAGACAAATATCCTGTTTGCCTTCCAGAAAACAGAAGGAAGCGAGTCTTCACAAGACTTGGGCAAACTGGCTATTGTACAGAAATGGTGGGATTATATGGCTGATATAATGGAAGTCAATCCGGACAATTCGCCGGTATCCGTCCCGTTGAAAGAAGTCTTTCACATGGACTAACACAGTTATTCGAAGCGCATCACTTTGGATGGAGGAATGCGGGTAATCAGGAAAGAGGGAGCTATCATCAGCAGTACGGTGATTGCCAATGTTCCGATATTGATCAGCACGACCTGAAGGAGTGTGATATGCACCGGCACGGCGGAAAGATAATAGGTTGAAGGATCAAGTTTCACCAGACCGGTGTATTTCTGCAGCAGACAGAACCCGACTCCGAGTAGGTTGCCCAGCAGCATTCCTCTTCCTATCAGATAGAGGGAGAGATAGAGGAATACGTTTCTCAC
Source organism: Bacteroidales bacterium (assembly GCA_036508045.1). GTDB lineage: Bacteria > Bacteroidota > Bacteroidia > Bacteroidales > JAQUTK01 > JAQUTK01. Next base: position 7,461 of record DATCIB010000061.1, on the reverse strand, counting down.
ACGCAGATCTGAAGCGCCCAATGCCTTGAGAATTCCAATCATATTGATTCGTTCGAGGATAATGATAAGCAATCCTGAAATCATTGTAAATCCACTTACCGCAAGCAACAAAGTCAATATCGCCCACATATTGATGTCGAGCATATCGAGCCAGTCCAGCACCTGTGGCATAATCATCTTGATGGAACGAGGGTAATAGAAGTTGCCGTCTTCATCGGCATGATTAGCTACCTCTCCGTATATCTTATCCCATGCCACATCCACCTGATCAAAGTCATGGAGCAGCACCTCAATGCCGCTCACTTGGTCTGGATCCCATTGGTTGAGACGTTGTACTTGACGGATATCCGCAATAATGAAGAGGCGGTCAAACTCTACAAAGTTCGTATTAAAAATACCTTTTACTTTAAACTTACGTACCCGGATGCTCTCCTGCACAAAATAGGCGAGAAAGGAATCGCCCAGCTTCAATCCTAGTTTATCGGAGAGTGTCTCAGAAATCATCACATCACTGGTTGCTGCTGAGTCAGAGAAAGAGAGCAGTTCGCCCTCACGAAGACTTTTGCGAAAAAAATCCCAGTTATAGTCTTTCCCTACTCCTTTTACCACAAAGCCCTGAAAGTCTTTTTCCGTTTTGATAATGCCGGGTTTGGTGGCATAGATCTGCAAGTTTTGCACCTCAGGATTTGCCTTCAGAATGGTAAATAGCGAGTCTGAGACACGAATAGGCTGTGTCTCATACGAAAAGTTATTATCGTAATTGGATATCTGGATATGCGAACTGAATCCCGTGACTATCTCTCGTACTTCTTTCTTAAAACCTGTGACAATGGCTACGGATAGAATCATCACAGCAAGACCTAAGGCAATACCTGCGGTAGCTACAATGACTGCAGGTTTTGAGGCGCGATTGTCACCTTCTTTACTAAAGAAGATCCTTCTTGCTATAAATGGTTCCAGTTTCATCAAATAGTCCTGCCCGGATAAGCCTCCAACGCTTTTTGTAGCACAATCAAGGCCTTTTGTAAATCCTCTTTCTTAAGTACATAGGCAATACGCACTTCATCGCGTCCCAATTCAGGAGAAGAATAGAATCCTGATGCCGGAGCCATGAAGATTGTCTGTCCTTCGTATGAAAAGTCACTGAGACACCATGCGCAGAAAGTGTCTGCATTGTCTACCGGGAGACGGGCTACCGTATAAAATGCACCCATTGGAATGGGTGAATAGACACCGGGGATACGGTTTAGTCCGTCGATAAGAAACTTACGACGTTCCACATATTCATCATAGACGTCGCGCATATAATCTTGCGAAGCATCGAGTGAAGCCTCAGCAATCAGCTGTCCGATCAATGGTGGAGACAGCCGCGCCTGACAGAACTTCATCACGGATGCACGCAGCTTTTTGTTCTTCGTGATCAGTGCTCCTATGCGGATACCGCACTCACTGTAACGTTTTGATACTGAGTCAATCAGAACTACATTCTCTTCTATTCCTTTAAGATGACAAGCGGAGATATAGGGCGAACCGGTATAGATAAATTCACGATATACTTCGTCCGAAAAGAGGTATAAATCGTATTTCTTGACAATATCACGAATCTGATTCATCTCGTTGCGGGTATAGAGATAGCCGGTTGGATTGTTTGGATTACAGATAAGAATGCCGCGTGTCTTTTCCGTGATCAGAGCCTCAAACTTATCAATGGAAGGTAAAGCAAAACCCTCTTCGATTGTCGAAGGAATACCTTTGATGACGGCGCCTGCGGAAATTGCAAATGCCATATAGTTAGCATAAGCCGGTTCCGGCACAATAATCTCGTCGCCCGGATTGAGGCATGCCAGGAAAGCAAACAGCACCGCCTCTGAACCACCGGTGGTAATGATGATTTCATCCGCAGTGACATTAATATTATATTTCGCATAATACTTCGTCAGTTTCTCGCGGTAACTTTTGTAACCATCACTCGGACTGTATTCCAGTACCGTGCGATCAATATTGTGCAGCGCATCCAACGCGACTTTAGGAGTGGGAAGATCAGGCTGACCAATATTCAGATGATAGACTGTTATTCCTTTCTCTTTCGCCTTATCAGACAACGGCACCAACTTTCGTATTGGCGATGCAGGCATTTCTTCTCCACGGACAGATATTTGCGGCATTTGCTTTCTTTTATTTATTAGATGCGATAACTTAAAAATAGAACCACAAAAGTAGAGATTATCATTTGATTTGCAAAAAAAGAAAAGGGAAAGCTTTCACTTTCCCTTTTCTTTGTTGATTATTATTGCATGAAGAGTGAACCCCATCTGCTTAAAAACCTCCTTTTACTTGTTTTTAGAATAATCGCTCTTTACGAAATCTGACTTCATCAAATAGTCGTAACTGGCTTTTACACTTTGTACCTCAGGCATGGAATATGCTTCCTGCTCCACGATAATGTAATTCATACCAGTACCTTTTGCATTCTCAAAGATAGTCTTGAAATCCATTTTGCCACTGGCACCAATCTCTTTCACATCTTTTACATGCCACAGCATAAATCGACCCGGGTATTGCTTGAAGTAATCCACCGGATTAACTCCACCTTCTACCGCCCAGTAAAGATCAATTTCAAACATTACTTTTTTCGGATCGGTATTTTTCAGCATAATGTCATACATTTTCGTTCCATTGAATTCCTTAAATTCTCCGGAATGATTATGATAACCGAAGCGGATACCTTTTGCGTTACACATCTCACCGATTTTATTGAAATACTTGCAATATTGCAATAATCCTGCTTCACTTTCATACGCTTTGCCTCCCATCGAAGGTTGTACAAGAAACTTAACACCAGCTGCTGCATGAGCATCAATACATTGCTTCCACCATGCCCAGGTAGCTGCATCAGAGAGATCTTCCGGACAATCATGGCCGCAATGAGATGAAATAAACTTCAAACCGTTTTTCTCGCACAGCGTTTTGAAAGCAACCGGATCCATGCCATAGAATTTACCATCGCCATAGCTGGCTGCTTCAACAAAGGTATATCCTACTTTGCCTACTGAGTCAAGAATGCCGGGTACATCTTTACCTATTAAATCACGGAGTGAATAGAGCTGCAGACCTATATCCTTCTTGGGGGCTGCGTTACAAGCGGTAAAAAACAGAGCGCCTGAGAAAATGCATGCAGATACAAGCATTTGAAAAGAGAATCGTTTTTTCATTGTATTTGATATTTGTTAGTGTGACAATGAGGGCAAAGATAATCATTATTTTAAGATGCAGTCCAGTGCATGCTTTAAATTATACTAAAAGGTTAGGAGACCTCCTCTATCAGGCATGAACAAGAGGTATAAGTTGCCATGCAGCCCCCTTACGCTGTACAACTTCCCGGATTCCGTTATTCAGTAAAGTGTTGTAACCTTCTGAAAGTCCACTATTGATCCGGTCCGGAAAATGCGCATCACTGTTGACCAGTACCGGTATCTTTCGATCACGGATCAACGGGAGATACTTTGTATTGGGAAAGAAGAACCCGGTTTCGTTCAACGCTTTCGTATTTAGTTCGATCATCACTCCCCGCTCGGCAATAAAATCATACAATTCTTCCATCAATCGATTATACCATTTCTTTTCCAGCAAGTCGGGGCAAACGGACAGCGCATTGTAATAGATCTTGTCACAATGACCCAGGAAGTCAAATCCGCCACTATTGACCATCTGCATCATCTTATCGAAATAAGCTTTAATGACCGGCTTAAGTTCGCCTCCCAAACAATTCTTCAGCTTGTATGCAAAGCCATCCTGATTACCATCAATATCCACAATTTCGTCATCCACACCATGCAGCAAGTGCACGGAGCCAATCCGATAATCGAGTGGTAAGGATTGAAAATACGCATTGCCGGGATTGTTCTCATTATCAAGAAAATCAATCTCCATTCCAATATAAAGCTCTATCTGATTGCTGTATTTCTCTTTCAGAAAGCTGAACTCTGCGAAGTATGCGGAAACTTCACTCTTATCCATTGCCCATCGGCGGGAGAAAGGCAGAGGTGCATGAGATGAGATTCCATAGCCGGTAAATCCCATCTTAATCGCTTGAATAATAAAATCTTCCATGGGAGCTCTCCCATCGCAAAAGGAACAGTGGCTATGATAATTCGTAAGGTTCATGCTCATTCTTCAATTTCACTTAATTCCAGCCACCGCATAGTCTTTTTATCCATCAGATTAATAATCTCTCCAATCCGTTGTGAAGCCGCTGTCAGTTCTTCTGCAGACATCGTTCCTTCAAAAAGAGTAGCTTCAGCTGTTTTCTTTTCAGCTTCCAGCACTTCCAGCTCCTTTTCCAGAGTCTCAAGTTCACGTTTTTCTTTGAAGCTCATCTTCCGTTTACCCTGATCTTTCATACGTGCTGTCTTCTCCTCTTTCTCTTTAGGTTTGGCGGCAGCGCGTTCTTGTTGCAGACGAACCTCCTTCCAGTCACGGTAATCAGAGTAGCTGCCAGGGAAATCGCGGATATCTCCTTCCCCATTGAATACGAGCAGATGATCCACTACCTTATCCATGAAATAACGATCGTGGGACACGACCATCACACATCCTTTGAAGCTTTGCAGATATTCTTCCAGCACATTCAGCGTAACAATATCCAGATCGTTCGTCGGCTCATCAAGCACCAGGAAGTTTGGATTCTGAATCAGCACCGTACAGAGATACAAACGTCTCCGTTCGCCACCGCTTAGTTTATATACGTAGCTGTATTGTGTCTCGGGTGTAAAGAGAAAATACTGCAGAAACTGTGAAGCAGTCATCTGTTTGCCATTGCCCAGCTCAATCACTTCCGCAATGTTGCGCACCACATCGATGACTTTCATCTGATCATCAAACTGAAGTCCATCCTGTGAGTAATAGCCAAATCGCACTGTTTCACCGACATCAATCGTCCCCTTGTCAGGCTGCACCAATCCCATGATGACCTTGATAAATGTGGACTTGCCGGTACCGTTATTTCCTACGATACCCAATTTCTCATACCGTGAAAAGATATATGAGAAATCATCAAGAATAGTACGATTGCCAAACTTCTTATACAGTCGATCCGCCTCAAAGATCTTCGATCCGATATAAGAGGCTTTCACATTCAGCTCAACGCTGCGTTGATTCACCTGTCTTTTCGCAACCTTTTCCAGATCGTAAAAGGACTCTTCCCGGTAACGGGCCTTATGTCCCCGAGCCTGAGGCATCCGTCGCATCCAGTCCAGTTCGGTGCGATAGAGATTACGGGCCCGTTCGATTTCGACATTTGTTGACTCCACCCGTTCCTGGCGTTTCTCCAGGTAATAGGCATAACTGCCTTTGTAGCTATACATCTGCTGATTGTCAATCTCGAGAATCGTCGAACAGACTCTATCCAGAAAGTAACGGTCGTGCGTCACCATCAGCAGACTCAGTCGCGAACGACGAAGATAATCCTCCAGCCACTCTGTCATCTCCAGATCCAGGTGGTTGGTTGGTTCGTCGAGAATCAGCAGATCAGGCTCCACAATCAGCGCGTTGGCAAGCGCCACACGCTTAAGCTGTCCACCTGAGAGCGTGCCAATGGTCTGGTCTAAATCTGTAATCTTCAGCTGTGATAAGATCTGCTTCACCTTCAGCTCATATTCCCAGGCCTTGAGATGATCCATCTGAGTCAGCACCTCTTCGATGCCGGGATGTCCGTCAATCGCCATGATTCGTTCATATTCCTTGATCACGTTGACCACCTCATTGCCTGCATAAAAACAAGCCTCGAGTACGGTCAGTTCTTTTGGAAAATCCGGATCCTGCTCGAGATAGGCCACCCGAAGATCGCGCCGGTATACCACGTTACCCACATCCACTCCCTCCTTATCGGCGAGAATATTCAGCAGCGTACTCTTGCCTGCTCCATTGCGGGCTATCAGTCCTACTTTATCCCCCTCAGCAATGCCAAATGAGAGTCCTTGAAACAATACCAAATCGCCAAACGACTTGGTCAATCCATCCACCTGAAGGTAACTTATCATATTTTGTATCTATCCGTTGAAAATCCATGCAAAAGTACGAAAATAAACTCCTGCGGCAATAGATATGAATCTGTTTTATATATCTTTGTGGCTTCACAAAAGGTTCTTGAAACCTCTTATATACACAACTATGGAAAACCGCAGGGATTTTATGAAACACATTGGAATGCTCTCCGCACTCTCATTGGCCGGAGTTCCGGCACTTGCTTCTTTGAATGAAACAAATCGTCAATCTTCACAGACGAAAGCATCTAAGATGCCTCAGTGGAAAGGATTCAACCTGCTTAATAAGTTTAATAGCGACAATCAGACCCCTTTTGATGAGAAGGACTTTGAGATTATAGCCGGATGGGGATTCAATTTCGTCCGACTGCCACTCTCCTACTGGTGCTGGAGCAGCAAAGAGGATTGGTATGTAATCAATGAGTCCATACTCAAAGAGATAGACCGGGCCGTGGAACTGGGTAAACAGTACAAACTGCACATCAATCTCAATTTCCATCGAGCTCCGGGATATTGCATCAACAACACAGACCCCAAATACAATCTTTTTGAAGACGAGGAACCGCTGAAAGCTTGTGAGTATCACTGGAAACTGTTTGCCGAACGCTACAAATCCTATTCCAATAAAGAGGTGAGTTTTAATCTGATCAACGAAGCTCCGAACATTGAGGATGCCAAATACGACCGGGTAGCCCGCCGGCTTATTGATGCAATACGCAGTGCAGACCCTAAACGCCTGATCACTGTCGATGGTATCGCTGTGGGTGGCCGTCCGCTCATGTCACTGATTGATGTGCCCGACATTATCCAAAGTGGAAGAGGTTATCAGCCGATGCTGATTTCCCACTATGCTGCCAACTGGGTATATGGTGATAAAGAAATGTATTATCCAAAGGAACAGCTGAGCTGGCCTCTGCATGAGAATGGTAAGACGTACGACAAGGCATGGCTGCGCGATACGCTCAACAAGGCATGGAACCCCTGGATTGAAAAAGGTGGCAAGGTACACATCGGAGAGTTTGGTTGTCATAATCAGACTCCTCACGAAGTTGCGCTGGCATGGCTTTCCGATCAGTTTGACATCTTCCGGGAGAATGGATGGGGCTGGTCTTTATGGAATTTGAGCGGCTCTTTCGGTGTCTTGGATAGTAATCGCAAGGATGTGGAATATGAGGATTTCAAGGGTCACAAACTGGATCGTAAGATGCTGGAACTATTGCAAAAAGCATAATAATTCCTTTATAAGCCAACAAAACCGAGGTTTTTACCCTTTACTTTTCATTGTTTACCGGCATTTTATTTGTTACTTTGTATCTGAATAGAAACATGAATAATGGAATGAATCTATATAGCCGATTTACCTTACTTCTTCTTTGTTGTTTTTCGCTGACACTATCAGCGGAAACTGCAGAGAATTATC
>DATCIB010000060.1:0-6393 GCA_036508045.1 Bacteroidales bacterium | reverse complement strand
AAATGGTAAAACATCTCTCAATCCGGCATTTTTAAAAGTGACAATCCCATTAATACCCAAATAAAAGTCCGGAAGCTCCAATACTTGTGCAGCATCTTCAACTGTTCCGCCAAAGCTATGAAAAACGCCTTTTAATCGGTTATCATAGTGCTTCACCACAGACTCATAAACTTGCACAAACGCATTTCTGCTATGAATCATAATCGGGAGAGAAAGTTGTTTTGACCATTCGATCTGAGTTTCAAAAGCATCAGTCTGTTGCGACAGATGATTTTGATCCCAGTAGAGATCGAGGCCAATTTCTCCAACAGCGCAATAAGAATGGATACCGAACATCTTTTCGGCAATTGAAAGCTCTTGCTTGTAGTTGTCAGAAACACTGGTTGGATGTATTCCCATCATGGAGAAACAGTAATCCGGATAAGTCGCTTCGGTGCGATGAAGTGCATCGACCGTTGAAGCATCAATATTGGGCATCAGAATCCGTCTCACACCAGCTGCTTTGGCTCGCATCACTACAGCGTCACGGTCTGCATCAAACTGACTATCAAAAAGGTGAGAATGAGTATTGATCATTCGTTCATTCATTTATTTCGGTACATCAGTGCTTCGGCGACTTCTTGCAGAACTCTTTTACGCCCCTCGTCCACATTCACCCTGGCAAGCGAGGATAGTGCGCGCTCATAATATATTTGTATATACTCTTCACAGATCTTTTTGACACCTATCTTATTATATATGGCTGTTACTGCAGCAATCTTCTCGTCCGGATTACTATTTGTAGAATTCATCCACGTTTTCAACTCGTTCTGTATCTCAAGAGAAAGATAATTACTGGCATTAATCAGCAGGAATGTCTTCTTATTGCACAAAATATCACCTCCGATTATCTTTCCAAAAGTGTTCGGGTTTCCATAGACATCCAGAAGATCATCCATCAACTGAAAAGCAATCCCTAAATGTACCCCGAAATCATACAAATGTTTTGCATCTTCATCTGAAGCACCGGCAAGGATTGCTCCTGCTTTTAAAGAAGCACCGAGAAGCACAGCCGTTTTCAAGCGTATCATCTCAAAATACTCGGCTTGCGAAACGTTTTCACGCGCCTCAAAAGCCATATCATACTGCTGACCTTCACAGACTTCAGCTGCCATCTTGGAAAATACAGGAAGGATGAGCGACAAATGCGCAGCATCGATCTGAGACAGCTGCTGATAAGCAACGACAAGCATCACATCGCCGGAAAGAATTGCGGTATTATCATCCCATTTCTTATGAACAGTCAATTTGCCCCGTCGCTGATCGGCTTTATCCATCAGGTCGTCATGCAAAAGAGTAAAATTATGAAATATCTCAAATGCCGTAGCAGGAGCTATAGCAGCTGAAAGATCATCAGTGTACAAGTTGGCAGACATCAGCAAAAATGAAGGTCGGATTCGTTTACCACCAAGAGAAAGAATATATTCAATAGGTTTATACAAGCCTTTAGGATTCTCAGGTAAGACGAGTTTACACAGTGTCTCATCGACCAACTTCAAGATTTCTTCAAATGTATACATAAACCGTATTTTTTCAATAACATCTACAAACAAGAAAGGCTACCTTTTACATAGTAGCCTTCCTTTATAGTAATAATTCTATTAACTATTTATCAATTTGAAAGTAATAGGAAGAATGTATTTAACTTTCACGGTCTTCCCACCCTGCTTTCCGGGAGTCCAGTTAGGCATGATACTTACAACACGCAGTGCCTCCGCATCCAACTCGGCAGATACTCCTCTTTCAATCTTTCCATTGATAACCTTACCGGTCTTGTCAATCACGAAAGAAACGGTTACACGCCCTTTGTCACCACGGTTTTTTGCAACTTTCGGATATACAACGTTCTTATATACCCATTCCAGCAGTTTGGCTTCACCGCCCGGGAATGTAGGAGGGTCTTGAATCATTGCAAAAGGAATTTCTTCATCAACTGCTTCACCACCCGCCTCGCCATAAGTGGCATTTGCATCAAAAACACGTGTATCAACTTTAGTATCTTCAGTTGCTTCAGTTGTTTTAATCTCAACCTCTGAAATATCCACATCAGTATCCACAAGCGTAAGTACATCCTGAGCAATGTTTGGAGGTGGTGGTGGAGGAGGTGCATTCTGCACTGTGAAAGGAATAATTTCCTCATCCACACTTTCAACACCGCCTTGATTATATGCCTGAAGCTTGACTTCCTTCTCGGTCCACTCGAAGGCGACAAAAATCGCGGCAAATACCAAAATGTAACCAATAAGGAAAGAAGTCAGTTTCTTGCTTTCCAGATCAGCGTTCTTTGTTTTCTTTAAATCCATAAGCCTATATATGTTTAACTATGTTACTATCTCGGAGGGCAAATGTATACATTTTTTCCCTATCTGATGTCTTCTTTGACGAAAAACTTTGCAAATATATTATTTTTCTATTTGAGTTACTCATATCAGTGAAGAAAAAAAATAAAGAAAAGCATTTTACGTTCTTTCTACAACAAAATATAGACACTTTCTATGAAAAACGTGTATATTTGAAACCTGAATAGAAACAATGACAATGAAGAAGAACATTCTGCCTCTGATTTTCCTGTCCCTGATGCTGCCTGCTGTTAAGGCCCAACAGAGCGGATCAGGAATCTACAAATTTCTTGAAATACCCGTTTCCACCCATGCTGCTGCTTTAGGTGGAAATACTGTTTCTGTCATTGACGACGACCTGTCGCTGGTGTATCACAATCCCGCTTTATTAGGTAAGGAGATGAACAATATGCTCAGTCTGGACTACAACGCCTATGTTGCCAATATAACTATCGGAACTGCAACCTATTGCAAGTCCACCGAACGATTTGGTACTTTTGCCGGAGGATTTCATTACATGGATTATGGTTCCATTACCGGACGTACAGCAACGAACGAAGAAACAGGTACTCTGGCAATAAAAGACATTGCAGGCTGTCTCTTCTATTCCTATGATTTTTCGGATAGATGGCGTGGTGGCGTAGGCTCCAAATTTATCTATTCCAATTATGCGGATTATTCGTCTTTTGGTATTGCTGTGGATCTCGGACTGAGTTATTACGATCCGGATAATGAATATTCCTTTGGTCTGGCTCTGAAAAATATGGGTTCGCAGATTGTTTCTTACAACGACGTCTATGAGAAGATGCCCTGGGATCTCCAGGTTGGTTTTACCAAACAATTGGCACACGCCCCTTTCAAGATCTCGGTGACCATGCAAAATATGAGAGAATGGGACTTCACCTCTTCACAAAGTATGGATGGTCAAACCACGCGAACGGACAATACCAATTTTGCACAGAAATGCCTGAATCACCTTCTTCTGGGTGTCGACTTTACGCCCGGTAAGAATTTTTATGCATCCATAGGCTATAATTATCGGAGAAGAACAGAACTGGCAGTGGGTGATAAAGCCGGACTGACCGGATTCTCCGCAGGTGCCGGACTGCGCATTAAGAGTTATCGTGTCGGATTTGCAGTCGCACAATATCATGTATCCGGACTCTCCTACCATTTCAGCATTGCCAGAAACTTTGGTTATTAATACAGGGATAGAATGAAAAAGATTGTAATTGCGGTGGACGGATTCTCGTCTTGTGGCAAAAGCACGATGGCGAAAGATCTCGCCAAGGAGACCGGATACATATATATAGATAGTGGAGCAATGTATCGTGCTATCACGTTGTATTGTTTGAGAAACGGACTTATTAAAGGAGATATCGTAGATACTGAAGCGTTGCAAAAAGTGATTGAGAGTGTCTCCATCTCTTTTCGGCTGGACGCATCAACCGGCAAAGCCTACACCTTACTTAATAGAGAGAATGTCGAATCCGAGATCCGCACCATGGAAGTGTCAGATAAAGTGAGTCCGGTAAGTGCCATTCCTTTTGTACGCAAAACAATGGTCCTGCTTCAACAGAAAATGGGTGAAGAAAAAGGAATCGTGATGGATGGACGTGATATCGGCACGACGGTTTTTCCGAATGCGGAAATGAAAATCTTTGTCACAGCTTCTCCTGAAATAAGAGCGCAAAGACGTGTGGATGAACTCATCGCCAAAGGTGAGCAAGTCAGCTTTGAGGAGGTGTTTGAAAACTTGAAGAAACGGGATCACATAGATCAGAACCGTGCGGAGAGCCCACTGCGACAAGCAGAAGACGCGTATGTATTGGACAACTCTCACCTGACTATCGCCGAACAAAAAGAATGGCTGATACAACTCTTTCATAAGATAACCGCCGAAACAGAGTCATGACAACCATCGAAATTGATCGAGCTTCCGGCTTTTGCTTCGGCGTTGTGAATGCCATCCGCAAAGCTGAAGAAGAACTGAATAAGGATGGCATGCTCTATTGTCTCGGAGATATCGTACACAACAGCCGTGAAGTGGACCGTCTGAATTCAAAGGGGCTGATCGTCATCGACCGTGAACAATTCAAACAGTTGCACAACGCCAAAGTGCTCCTCCGCGCTCATGGCGAACCACCTGAAACGTACACAATTGCCCACGAAAATAACATCGAAATCATTGATGCCACCTGTCCGGTGGTACTTCAATTGCAAAAGAAAATCAAAACCCAGCATACGGGTAATGATGACTCACAAATCGTAATCTATGGGAAAATAGGTCATGCAGAGGTCAACGGACTGGTAGGACAGACAGAAGGAAAAGCGATTGTCATCGAAAAGCCGGAGGATCTTTCTTTGATTGACTTCAGCCGTCCGGTCAAACTATTCTCTCAGACGACCAAGTCTCTGGACGGATTCCGGGAAATAGTGAGTCTGATCCAAAAACAGATAGCACCCGGTGTCAATTTTGAATACAACGACACCATCTGCCGTCAAGTAGCCAACCGGATACCAAACATCCGCACATTTGCCGCCGGACATGCCTTGATATTTTTCGTAAGCGGACAAAAAAGTTCGAATGGGAAAATACTCTTCGAAGAGTGCAGGAAAGTGAATATCAATTCACATCTTATCAGTGGCAGTAATGATATTGACACTTCACTCCTGAAAAATGTACAATCTATCGGCATCTGCGGTGCCACCTCTACCCCTTCCTGGTTAATGGAAGAAGTGGCTGATACCCTAAGGAATTATCTCAAACTATAAAGATAATTAACAAGCGGTGACTCTTTATCTATAATCCGCCCTCTGCTTCATTTTTTTTCGTAGCTTTGCGACTTATTCAATATAAAGGTATATGGCTTTAATCAAATGTGTGGGAATCTTAACTTCGGGTGGAGATGCTCCCGGAATGAATGCTGCCATCCGCGCAGTCACTCGTACAGCGATTAACAACGACATCGCTGTAAAAGGTATTTTCAGAGGCTACAAGGGTCTCATTTCAGGGGAAATCATCCCTTTCAAAACGCAAAACGTAAGTAACATTATCCAGCAAGGTGGCACCATTCTGAAGACAGCACGCTGTCAGGAATTCATGACACCGGAAGGAAGGGAATTAGCCCATGAGACTTTGGTAAGAGAAGAAATTGATGCTTTGGTTGTTATCGGAGGAGATGGGTCGCTGACCGGTGCACGTATCTTTGCTCAGGAATTCAATTTCCCGGTGGTAGGTCTTCCTGGGACTATCGATAATGATTTGTTTGGCACAGACACAACTATCGGCTATGATACTGCTTTGAACACCATTGTGGAAGCAGTGGATAAGATCCGCGATACCGCCACCTCTCACGACCGTCTTTTCTTCATTGAAGTGATGGGCCGCGATGCCGGATTCCTGGCACTGAACGGTGCAATCGCTTCGGGTGCAGAGGCAGCGATTATTCCGGAAATATCGACAGAAGTCGACCAACTGGCCGAATTGATTCAAAATGGTTTCCGCAAAACGAAAAACAGTAGTATCGTACTGGTTGCTGAAAGCGAGCTTACCGGGGGAGCCATTCATCTGGCCGAACGTGTCAAGAGAGAATATCCCGAGTACGATGTTCGCGTCACAATCTTAGGACACTTACAGAGAGGTGGCTCACCTTCTGCATCTGACCGTATCCTGGCAAGTCGTGTCGGAGAAGCTGCTATCCTGGCGCTTCTGGAAGACCAACGCAATGTCATGATTGGTATTCAGAACGATCAGATTGTATATGTGCCCTTCTCGAAAGCGATCAAAAATGACAAACCCATTAATAGGGAGTTGTTGAGAACGCTTCGCACGCTCTCCATCTAACAGAACTTTTTTTTCTTTCGATAGTTAAAGGCGAGATATCTCAGGGTATCTTGCCTTTCCTTTTTCTCTATTCCGCAAGACGGATCTTTCTAAGAGGAGTGGTTTTGCGCCGGTCTGTTGTTTTTTCGAATTTCGAATTTAAGATCAGTAAAAAAGTACTATTTATCT
>DATCIB010000059.1:0-4213 GCA_036508045.1 Bacteroidales bacterium | reverse complement strand
TATTGTTCATTTGTGACGCGAAGACGCCATACCTTTCCTTCAGCACGTTTCAATATATCTTCAGGTGGACCAACAAAAGGAACTTGACCGTGATTCATCAGAGCCATGTTGGAACAAGAACTGGAAATGTCACCCACAATATGTGTTGAGAGAATTATTGTGGTATCATTGGCACTTACGCTAGATAGCAAATTACGGAAGCGGATTCTCTCTTCTGGATCGAGACCTGTGGTCGGTTCGTCAACAATGATAACTTTTGGGCTATGAATCAATGCTTGAGCGATTCCTAACCGACGTTTCATACCTCCCGAAAGCTTCGAGGCATAGCGTTCCCGCACTTCATAAAGCCCTACCTGCTCTAGCATGTTGTTTATTGCTTCTCTTCGCTGTCGACCATTGTTCATGCCTGAAAGACGAGCGGCATAATCCAGAAACTCGTTCACTTTATATTTGGCGAAGAAGCGAAAATCTTGTGGCAGATAGCCGAGAATCTGTCGTACTTCCTTACGTTGTTTTGAAAGGTTGTATCCGTAGATCTCAATATCACCGGAAGTAGGCTCCATCAGTGCCACCAGTATTCGCATCAATGTTGATTTGCCTGCGCCATTGGGGCCTAATAGACCAAACATCCCAGATGGAATTTCCAGATTGATATCCTTCAAAGCATGATTGCCGTTTGGATAAATTTTGTTGAGGTTTTTAATAATGATAGACATGATATCTTGTTACGTATAACTTATTCATTGTTAATTTCACACTTTGACGCAGCATTAGGGAAAAGGTTCAAAGACGAATCAGTAAAAAATGTTACAAAAGCGATGACGAAAATACTCTTTATTCTTGAGTCTGCAAACCTTTATCTGAATTAGTATAGCCTTTTTCGTCTGTTATAAGAGAAAAGGAAAGAATGTTTGCTATTTTCACTTCGTTTTGTCTATTTTAATACGCATATAGTTCTTCTGAAAATTCTGTATCTCTATTATATTTATCCTTAAAGCAGTTTTGTTTCTAAATAAAAGCTATTACCTTTGCAGCCGTTTTATGCATGAATTGCCGTAATAGCTCAGTTGGTAGAGCGTTTCACTCGTAATGAAAAGGTCCCCGGTTCGAATCCGGGTCACGGCTCAAAAGCTGTCTGCAATGCGGACAGCTTTTTGTTTTTCTACTGACAAATAAGGAGTAAACTTTATACTAGTCACTGATAATGCATTGTAAATCAGCTGGTTTCTTTTAGAATTCGAAAAGCGTCACTCAGATGATCGATGATGTCTGAGGCAATCATTCCTTCCTCTGTATGGATCTTTGCAGCACAGTCTCCAGCAAAACCATGAAGCCAAACACCGATGAGTGCTGCTTCTTTCGGTTCGTATCCCTGAGCCAGTAGTCCGAGTATTATGCCAGTCAGCACATCGCCGCTACCTGCTGTAGCCATCCCTGGATTACCGGTGCTGTTAAAATGGCAACTGCCTTCAGGAGTAATAACGACCGTGTTTGCTCCTTTTATGACTATATATAACTGATGCTGCATGGCAAGTTCGATTCCTTTTTCTACTCGTTGCCGGGTGGAGAACGATTCTCCTGCCAGGCGATCAAATTCTTTTGGATGAGGCGTAAGAATCGAGTAGGGAGGGATCAAACGAATCCAAGCATGATTAGCTGCGATAAGGTTGATCGCATCGGCATCAATCACAATTGGTTTGTCGCAACGCTGCAAGAGATGCTCAAGTACATTGGCAGTCAGTGGATAGGTGTCCAGTCCGGGACCAATTCCGATAGCAGTATAGGGTGCTGTCTCTATAAAACTGGCAACACATTTCTCGTTGGAATCATATTCAACCATTGCTTCCGGGATTGAAATTTGCATGATATTATAAGCGCATGATGGAGTATGAACAGTTAGTTTGCCTACACCGCTACGCATGGTGGCTTTTGCTGCCAATACTGCTGCACCAGCTTTCCCATGGCTACCTGCTACCAGCAGTGCATGTCCGTATGTACCTTTGTGGTCAAACTTTCTTCGACGATGAAGCAGCGGATGAAGATCGTCCTTTGTGGTATAATACATGGAAGTCTCTGCCCTGCGGATTCCCTCCGGGTGGATTTGTATATCTATAACTTCCCAGTTACCGGTAAACTCACTGTTTTCAGCGTAAAAGAAAGCTTCTTTGGGGAGCTGCAATGTAAGAGTATGGGTAGCTCTAATCACAGACTTTGGATCGTTGCAGCAGTTATCACTGCTGAAAAGTCCGGAGGGTATATCGAGGGCAAATACAACGGCCCCCGATGTGTTGATGTGTTGTACGCAATGCGCAAAGATAGCGATCAGTGGACGATTTATTCCTGAACCAAAGAGTCCGTCGATCACGATGCTTCCTTTATTTATTTTGGGGAGCTGATCAGATGTAGTGATTAAATGAATAGATGCGCCGGTGAGTGCTTCCCAGCGTTTTCGGTTCGTGTCACAGTCTGCAGATAACGTTTGATCCGGCAACGTAACGAGATAACATTCCACTTGCCGCTTTTGATAGGTGAGTAGTCTGGCTACCGCAAGAGCATCACCTCCATTGTTGCCGGGTCCTGCAAAAACGATCCATTTATTCTCATCCGGATTCATCCGAAGAAGATTGTCAGTTAAAGCCTTTGCTGCCCGTTCCATGAGATCAATGGATGCAATTGGCTCTTCCATGATTGTAAAAGCATCAATTTTACGGGTTTCTTCCACAGATAGTATTTTCATGTCCTGATTATTAATAAGCTTACAAAGGTATAGAATAGTTGTCAAGTTTTGAGAAAAATGATAGGTTAAACGAATGTTTTTTGTTATTTTTGGCCTCGTTTTTTTGCTAACAGCTAACAAATTTAAATTGAGATAATATATAATGAGTGAAACCAAGGGCCATCCAAAAGGATTGTATTTATTGTTCTTGACAGAACTATGGGAGAGGTTCAGCTACTATGGTATGCGTGCTATTTTCACCCTTTATATGATTAATGCGCTTGTTCTTTCAAAGGAAGAAGCATCAGGTATTTATGGCAGTTACACAGGCTTAGTTTATCTCACCCCTCTCTTGGGTGGATACATTGCAGATCGCTACTGGGGTAACCGACGTTCGATTTTTTGGGGTGGAATGATTATGGCTTTAGGACAGTTCTGCATGTTTTTCAGTGCCATATACTATAATAATACTGCCTTTACAGACCTTTTTGCAGGAACCGGTTTTCTATCGGTTACGCCTCTTCCCCGCCTGTTGATGATTATGGGATTAACTTTTTTGATTATGGGTAACGGACTCTTCAAGCCGAATATTTCAACCATGGTCGGTGACTTATACTCTAAGCATGACAGACGCAAAGACAGTGCGTTTACTATCTTTTATATGGGAATAAATGTGGGTGCTACTATTGCACCTCTATGGTGTGGATTTTTGGGTGATACCGGCAATCCGGAAGATTACAAATGGGGATTTCTCTCTGCTGCTATCGGAATGCTATTTGGGGTATTCATGTTTGAATTATTCAAAAACAGATATTTAATAACTCCGGAAGGAGAGCCGATAGGGATCGTAGCAAATTCTCTTCGAAAATCTGAGGATTTAGGAAATTCAGCAATGAATGAAAATGGAAATAACGTTTCTGAACGCAGTATGCTTCAGATGTTCAGTTGGGGAGCAGCGTTGTTTTTGATTGTGGGGTTTTTCTATTGGTTGCAGGATTACAGCGACATCATCGGTGCTTTTATTTATTCACTTTGTTTTGTCGTCCCCGCCTTTATTATAACGGACTCCAGTCTGACAAAGATTGAACGTCAGCGTATTACCGTTGTTTATATTATTGCCTTCTTTGTGATATTCTTTTGGGCGGCCTTCGAACAGGCCGGAGTTTCTCTGACATATTTTGCCGAGGAGCAGATGGATCGTTCTCTTTTGGGCTGGGAAATTCCTACTTCTTTCTTCCAGTCGGTAAATGCTGTCTTTGTAGTTGCTCTTGCACCAATCATGGGGATGCTGTGGAGCCTTTTAGGAAGAAAAGGGATGGAACCTTCTTCACCGATGAAACAGGCTGCCGGTCTCTTTTTTCTTTCCATGGGATATTTAGTTATTTCATTTGGAGTCAGTGGAATAGAAAGTGATCATAAAGTGAGCATGATGTGGCTGATTGGTCTCTATTTTCTTCATACGTTGGGCGAACTTAGTTTGTCTCCTATCGGATTGTC
>DATCIB010000058.1:0-6325 GCA_036508045.1 Bacteroidales bacterium | reverse complement strand
CAATGCCAAAACGTTTGCCTTCAACATTGGGTATTGATGCTTCGTCGTATGTTGATAAGTTGTGATATGCTGTTGCCATCTTTCTTCTCTTGTTTAAAATAAAAAAAAGCTGCTTTGTTTGATGTAAGCAGCTTTTCCTGTGTATGAATACGGCTTACTTCAGAGCCTTAACTTTCTGAATATATTTGTCCATGTCGACACCTTCGGCTGAGTTGGCATATTTTTCTTTGATAGTTGTGTAGGTCTGCAGTGCTTTGTCGTAATTCTTCAGCTTCTCATACGCAAGTCCTGCTTTCTTCAAACTGATTGGAGATACAATGTTGTTGTCTGCTTTCTTTGCGGCCTTTTCAAAATAGGTCACCGCTTCTTCAAAGTTTTCCAAATCTGAATAACAATCGCCGATGGCTGAAAGGACTGCAGGAGCAATCATATCATCTCCACCGCTAAATTTCTTCAGATATTTGATTGCTTCTTCATTCTTGCCAAGCTGATGAAAGCTCAATCCGGCATAGGCATACGCTAGGTTCGCTGCATCTGTGCCACTGTAGTCGTCAATGACTCCAAGGAATCCGACGCATTTAAGGCCATCACCATTCAACGCCAGATTCAAAGAATCTTTCGCAAAATATTTCTCCGCCGGGAAGAGGGCAACCTGTGCCTTCTTTTCTCTCGGTATTGAGTAAAAGTGACGTACTCCGATAAAACCGGCTACTACTAATACTATAATACCTAACCCTGCCAACAATCTGTTTTGATTGTCTTCAATGAAAAGCTCTGTACGAGACAATGCCTTTCCTACATTCTCGATCTGAAATTCGCCTTTTAGTGGCTTTCTTTTGTCTGACATATCTGTATCTTTTTATTTCCTGTTAAGATCGCAAAAGTAGTTTATTTTTCAAACATCAACAAACTTTGATGAACAAATCAATATATTTAAGGAATTTCTTCTTATGATGCAGATGGTTGGTTGCTTTATTTGTACTACTTTTGTGTCATGATGATAACTCCCGAAATGCGAAAGATACGATTATAGCATGATACTCAACCGACTTTCAATTGTCAATTATAAGAATATCCACGAGGCGGAACTTCTGTTCTCAAGAAAGCTGAACTGCTTCTTTGGCGATAATGGAATGGGGAAAACCAATCTTCTGGATGTGCTCTACTATCTCTCTTTCTGCAAAAGTCAGACAAATCTTCCGGATTCTCAAAACATCTTGCATGGGGAAGAATTCTTTGTCATACAAGGGATATACGACTTTGACGGCAAAGACGAGGAGATTTATTGCGGACTCAAGCGCAAACAAAAGAAGCAATTCAAACGTAATAAAAAGGAGTATGACAAACTTTCTGATCATATAGGTACAATACCGCTGGTCATGGTTTCTCCGGCTGATTCCGCTTTGATCCTGGGAGGAAGCGAGGAACGGAGAAAATTTCTGGATCTGGTCATTGCTCAGTATGATAAAGAATATATGGGAGCGCTGATCAGTTACAACCGTGCGTTGGCTCAACGTAATGCGCTGCTCAAAGAGGAGCTGTATGGTGATGATACAATTTACGAACTGTGGGAAGAGGTGATGGATAATGCCGGGAGAGTCATTTTTCAGGGACGCTGCCGTTTTCTTGAAGAATTTATCCCTGTATTCAGAGAGTATTATAAATATGTGTCCGGCGACGCGGAAGAGGTATCGCTGGAATATTCGTCGCATCTGAGCGAAGGAACATTACGCCCCATGCTGGAAGCTACACGGGAACGTGACAAACTCATCGGCTTTTCAACCAAAGGGGTACACAAAGATGATCTTGAGATGCTCCTGGATACATATCCCATCAAGAAAATCGGATCGCAAGGACAGAATAAGACGTATCTGATTGCGTTAAAGTTGGCTCAGTTTGAGTTTCTGAAACGGATCGGACATACTACTCCTATCTTATTGCTGGACGATATCTTTGACAAACTGGATGCGCATCGGGTGGAACAGATTGTCAGTCTGGTGGCTAGTGACCAATTCGGACAGATTTTTATCACGGACACCAACCGGAAATATCTGGATGAGATACTGGCTGCCTGTAACCAGGATTACCTGATCTTCCGGGTGCAAAACGGAGAGGTTTCCGAACTGGAAAAAGGAGAGATGCCATGAGAAAAAGGAAAGCGCAACCGCTGCAGGATATATTGAAAGAGTTGCTCTCAGAACAGCATCTCGATCTGCACCTGAATGAAATGGAAGTAATCCGTATCTGGCCCGAAGTAGTCGGACAGGCGGTCAATAATTATACCACAAATCTCTATGTCCGCAACCGTACGTTATATGTGCAGTTGTCTTCTTCGGTGTTGCGCGGCGAATTGCTGATGTATCGCCAGCAATTGATCCAAAAACTGAATGCTAAGATCGGTGATGCCGTGATCAGCCAGATTATCTTCCAATAAACCGCCACTGAATGACAACGCCACAAGATTATTTAAAGCATTACTTCGGTTATAATTCATTTCGTCCGTATCAGGAGGAGATCATCTGTAATACACTGGAAGGAAGAGATTCGATTGTATTGATGCCTACCGGTGGTGGCAAGTCCGTATGTTTCCAGATACCGGCGCTGATGATGGAAGGTACGGCAATCGTGATCTCTCCGCTGATTGCTCTGATGAAAGATCAGGTAGAGGGTCTCATCGAAAATGGTATCTCCGCGGCTTTTCTGAATAGTTCGCAAAAAGCGTCTGAATCGGAAAGGGTGAAGATAGAGATCCTCTCCGGACAGATTAAGCTCTTGTATGTGTCGCCCGAGCGGTTTCTCGGCGAACTGGATTCTCTTTTCTCCAGATTGAGATTTTCCTTTATCGCGATTGATGAGGCACATTGCATTTCGCAATGGGGACATGATTTCCGGCCGGAATATACGCAGTTGGGGATGATTAAGGATCGTTTTCCGCAACTGCCAATCATAGCTTTGACCGCCACAGCGGATAAGATTACCCGAGAGGATATCCGCACTCAACTGAAACTTGAAAATGCACAACTGTTTCTTTCGTCTTTTAACCGTCCCAACCTCTCACTCTCGGTGGTCAGCGGTGCTACAAAAAAGGTAAAACTAAAGATGATCACCGACTTTATTTCCAAACGTAAGGATCAGAG
Source organism: Bacteroidales bacterium (assembly GCA_036508045.1). Taxonomy (GTDB): domain Bacteria; phylum Bacteroidota; class Bacteroidia; order Bacteroidales; family JAQUTK01; genus JAQUTK01. Next base: position 3,188 of record DATCIB010000058.1, on the reverse strand, counting down.
CGGCATCATCTACTGTATGAAACGTGATACAGTAGAACAGGTGGCTGAGGAACTGAACCTCAAAGGAATTTCTGCGGCTCCTTATCACGCCGGAATGAATGCGAAGAGAAGAGATGAGGTGCAGACGGCTTTTATCAATGACTCTATTGATGTGATTGTCGCGACAATTGCTTTTGGTATGGGCATCGACAAGTCTAACGTACGCTGGGTCATCCATTACAATCTGCCCAAAAGCATGGAAAATTATTACCAGGAGATTGGACGGTCCGGCAGAGATGGATTGCCGGCGGATACCTTCTTATTTTATTCGGTCGGAGACCTGATCTTGTTGCGCAGTTTTGCGGAAGAGAGTGGACAACAGGAAATCAACAGTATGAAACTGAAACGGATGCAGGAATTTGCGGAATCGGGAATCTGCAGAAGGAAAATATTGATGAGCTACTTTGGCGAGACATTGGAAGAGGATTGTGGCAATTGTGATGTTTGTAAAAATCCGCCGGAAAGGTTTAATGGCACAGTGCTGGTTCAGAAGGCTCTCAGTGCCATCAAACGTACCGGTGAGAAGATCGGTTTCCGTATGCTGGTAGATATTCTCAGGGGATCTTCGCGAGCCGAACTTTTTCAGGAAGGATATCACATGCTAAAGACCTATGGCGTGGGAAAAGAGATCTCCTACCAGGAATGGTCGGCGTATTTTCTGCAGATGCTCCAGCTCAACTGTATGGAAGTTGCTTATAACGAAGGCTCTGTCGTAAAGATTACTCCGTTTGGGGAAGAGGTGTTGTATGGCAGGAAAGAGGTGTTTCTCTACAAACCGCGTCCATACGAACCAGCTGGGAAAGGCAAAAAGGGAGGAAAGAAAACGGCTGCCGCTCCTATCGCATCACAGAGTCCGGAAGAAGACTTGTATGACCAGTTGAGGGCTTTGCGCAAAGTGATCGCTCAGGAAAAAGGGGTGCCTGCTTATCTGATCTTTTCAGATAAGGTGCTGACCGAAATGGCGAACCAGAAACCCATGGACCGCAAATCGTTTGGTGAAATCAGTGGAGTGGGAATCGTAAAGTCTGATATGTATGCGGATCGTTTCACACGCCTTATCCGTACGGTTCTTGAAAGGAGATAGACTTTGAGCCCATATTTCGCTAACTGAGTATGCTGGTGAACCCTCCAAAATTATTGTATAAATGTTTTTGTATATCACCCAAAAGAACTACTTTTGCTTGCTTCATTAAACCAGATGCAGATGAACGGATAACGGAATGGAGAAAGCAAAAAAGATACTCAATAGTTATTTAACGGCTCACAAATTACGTAGGACTCCTGAAAGGTATAAGATTCTGGAATATATTTATTCGCGGAATAAACACTTTATTATAGAAGATCTGCAAAACTGGGTGGAGGAAGAGAAGTTATTTATCAGCAGGACGACGCTTTATAACACAATTAAATTGTTTCTGGATTGCCACTTGGTGGTGAGACATCCGATTATGGATGGTGCGTGCAGATATGAGCGAATGCTCTGCCCGCAAAATACATACAAGACGGTGTGTCTGTGTTGTGGAGAGGAAAAAGAATTCAGAGATCCGGTCGTCGCAAAAACAATGAATGCCAAGCAACTGAAAAGGTTTCTTGTGCAAAACCACAGTGTCTATTTATATGGTATCTGTGAGAAGTGCAGAAGACTGCAAAACAAAGTGAAATAATTGATTAGTATAACCATAACGAACAAAAAAGATGAAAGTAGATGTATTGTTAGGCTTGCAATGGGGTGACGAAGGTAAAGGGAAAGTAGTCGATGTGCTGACTCCTAATTATGATGTTGTAACCCGTTTTCAAGGTGGACCTAATGCCGGACATACGCTGGAATTCAATGGGGAGAAATACGTGCTCCGCTCTATTCCTTCCGGAATATTTCAAGGGAATAATGTGAATATCATCGGTAATGGAGTAGTCCTTGATCCGGTCTTATTTAAGGCGGAAGCCGAAGCACTGGCTGCTTCCGGACATGATCTGACAAAGAAACTCTTCATTTCAAAGAAAGCGCACTTGATACTGCCAACTCACCGTTTGCTTGATGCTGCTTATGAAGCTTCAAAAGGAAGTGACAAAGTGGGTACTACAGGCAAAGGTATCGGACCAACATATACCGACAAAGTGAGCCGCAACGGACTTCGTATCGGTGACTTATTACATGATTTTGATACGAAATTTGCTGCTGCCATTGCTCGTCATGAAGTGATCTTAAAGAGTCTGAACTTCCAGTATGACCTGAAGCCATTGGTAAAAGAATGGCTGGAAGCTGTGGAATATCTGAAGAATTTTGGCCTCATCGATAGCGAACATGTCATCAATAATTACCTGAAAGAGGGAAAGAAGGTATTGGCTGAGGGTGCACAGGGTACAATGCTGGATATCGACTTCGGCTCCTACCCGTTTGTCACTTCTTCAAATACAATCTGCGCAGGAGCCTGCACGGGTCTGGGTATCGCTCCCAATAAGATCGGAGAGGTTTATGGAATCTTCAAAGCCTATTGTACCCGCGTTGGATCAGGTCCTTTCCCTACGGAGTTGTTTGACGAAATCGGAGAGACCATCTGTAAGAATGGAAATGAATATGGCTCTGTTACCGGGCGTAAACGCCGTTGTGGATGGATCGACTTGGTGGCTCTGAAATATGCCATCATGATTGATGGGGTGACGAAGCTGATTATGATGAAGAGCGACGTGCTTGATGCGTTTGAAATGATCAAAGCTTGTGTCGCTTATCGGATTGACGGTGAAGAAGTGACAGAATTTCCGTATGAGATTAATGATAAAATTGAACCTGTCTACGTGGAACTACCCGGCTGGAAATGCGATATGACCAAAATGAGCGACGAGGATGAGTTCCCTGAAGAGTTTAATGCCTATCTTTCGTTTCTTGAAGAAGAGCTGGAAGTGCCCATAAAGATTGTATCTGTTGGTCCGGATCGTGAACAAACTGTCATCCGATACACGGAAGAATAACAAGTTTTGTCAGTGTTTACCACAGGCAAACCGTTTGCAGTTAAATTGATACAAACTAATTTAAGATATTATGGGATTTTGGATTTTAATTATTGCGATCGGTATCGCAAGTTTCGCCGTACAGACTGTACTGAAGCGGAAATTTAAAGAATATTCCCGCATACCACTAAGCAATGGTATGA
>DATCIB010000057.1:0-3974 GCA_036508045.1 Bacteroidales bacterium | reverse complement strand
AACAACTGCACAGATTAACATACCCGCACGAATGAAGCATAAGCTACTGATTTATCAAGTCTTACCCCGTCTATTCGGTAATAATAAACAGGCCAACAGATTCAATGGCACTTTGAAAGACAATGGCTGCGGCAAGTTTGAGGTCTTTACCTCAAAAGCACTTGAAGAGATTAAAGGACTGGGTATTACGCATATATGGTACACGGGAGTGTTGGAACATGCGACCAAAACCGACTATTCCGAAATTGGTATTCGTCCCGACCATCCTGCTGTGGTCAAAGGAAATGCAGGTTCGCCCTACGCGATCAAAGACTACTACGACGTAGATCCTGACCTGGCTGTCAAGCCTAAGAATAAGTTAAAAGAGTTTGAGGCGCTGGTGGATCGTACGCATGCTACCGGACTGAAGGTCATCATCGACTTTGTGCCCAACCATCTGGCTCGTCAGTATCACTCAGATGCCAAACCGGAAGGTGTCCGTGACTTTGGAGAAGATGACGACACAGGCAAGTGTTTCTCTCCGCAAAATAATTTCTATTACCTCGGCAATGAGGTGTTCGCCGGACAGTTTAATCTCTACAGTGGTGCTCCCAAACCATACACCGAGAGTCCTGCCAAGGCAACGGGAAACGATTGTTTTAATGCCTATCCCGGCATGAATGACTGGTATGAAACCATCAAACTCAACTACGGTGTGGACTATATGAATTTTCGTGCCGCTCATTTTCAGGAGACACCGGACACCTGGAAGAAGATGCTGGAGGTGCTCCTTTACTGGGCAGGTAAGAGAGTGGATGGTTTTCGCTGCGATATGGCTGAGATGGTACCTGTGGCATTTTGGGAATGGGCTATTACCAAAGTGAAAAAGAAATATCCGAAAGTGATTTTCATTGCGGAGGTCTATAATCCTGCTGAGTATCATAATTATATTTTCAATGGTAAGTTTGACTATCTATACGATAAGGAAGGACTTTACAATACCTTGCGTGCTGTGACTACCAGTCAGACCCCTGCCAGCAACATCTCCAATTGCTGGAAGCAGACCGATGGATATCAGGAGCGGATGCTCTCTTTCTTAGAGAATCACGACGAACAACGGATCGCCTCCGACTTCTTTGCCGGTAACGCACGGCACGGCATACCGGGCATGATCGTCTGCGCCACGATGAATACCAATCCGGTGATGATCTATTGCGGACAGGAATTAGGTGAACCGGGCATGGACCGGGAAGGATTTAGCGGACTGGACGGTCGCACCACAATCTTTGACTATTGGAATGTAGAGAGCATCTCACGTTGGATCAATAAGGGAGCTTTTGATGGTTCCGGGCTTTCCGAAGATCAGAAAGAAATCCGCAAATTCTATCAAAAGCTTCTTGGGATCACAAAGAAAGAAGCCTGTCTGAAAGAAGGTTCCTTCTTTGATCTGATGTATGTCAATGATAATAACATGTCAATGAATGGCAAGCAATATATGTACCTGCGAAAGAAAGAAAATACGCTGATACTCGTGGCAACCAACTTCAGTGATACCTCTCTGAAGCTTGATATCCGCATCCCACTCCACGCGTTTGAGTATTACGGAATTCCTATTGCCGGCTTTGTGGATGTCACCGAACTACTCAGTGGAGAAAAAAACAAACAGCTTCTCTCCGCCTCTGTTCCATTCCGGGTGGATCTCGATGGATGGTCAGGCAAGATCTTGAAGATGAAACTAAGCTGAACAAATGAAAATAAGAGACAGTGGAATGCCTGAAGAGGCAATGTGGTCGAAGTTTTTCGATCCCGAATTAATCTTGCAACAGATGGAAATAACATCCGGTTTACATTCCATCGTTGATTTAGGTTGTGGTTTTGGAACATTCTCAATTCCAGCATCCGGATTAGTGACTGGTATAATTCATGCATATGATATTGATGAAAATATGATCAGTTGGTTGAAAAATAAAATCATTCAGCAACATATTCAGAATATCCAATTACACCTCAATGACTTTATTGCCGAGGGCTCGGGATTACCCGATCATTCAATAGATTATGTGATGCTGTTCAATATTTTACATCACGAAGCTCCGGATCAGATTCTTTCTGAAGTACATAGAATATTAAAACCAGGAAAAAGTGCCGGGATTATTCATTGGCGTAGCGACATCGCAACGCCTCGTGGTCCCCGATTGGAGATTCGCCCGACGCCTGAACAATGTAAAAAATGGGCTGTTGAATCTGGCTTTACAATCAGTAAAGAGTTAATCCTGGAGCCCTATCATTTTGGTCTTATAATTAGCAAACTTTAATGAAAGAAATATGAGAATCGGAATTATTCTTGAAACAAAAGAGCCTGAAAAAGCGTGGAATGCTTTTCGTTTTGCAGTTACTGCAAAAAAACAAGGACATGAAGTCAAAGTATTCTTAATGGGCGAAGCCGTTGAATGCGAAGGTCTGACACACGAAAAGTACAATGTGGACGAACAATTGAAAAAGTTCGTGGAACTGGGTGGGGAGATTCTTGCTTGTGGAACCTGTTTGAAATCTCGTCAGTTGGACAGCACCGAGGCTTGTCCCATTTCCAATATGATTGATTGCGTCAATGTGGTGGTATGGGCTGACAAAACAGTTACATTTTAAAGCGCGTTAATTGCTCCCGCAGCAGTATTTATATTTCTTGCCACTTCCACACGGACAAGGGTCGTTGCGCCCAACCTTCGAAGTAAATTGAACAGCACTATCTTTCCAGAGATCATTAAACCTTTCCTGGGAAATGTCTATGCCTGCCTTCTTCATGTTTGGGCCCACGACCAACTGTGGAGGTTGCTTCTGCATTTTCGGACGTTCGTATTTTTCATGCACTACTTCCGGAGTATTTCCTTTGAGTATCCACCGTGGTAAACAATTCATCAATTCCATGAGAACTCCCACTATTGACTGGACATCTTCCATGGAACAACTCATCAGATCTTCGAAAATAAGTTTGATAATTTCACCAATCTTTTTATCCTCGTTAGAAGACATCCACATATAGCTGATCCACTTATCGGACTCTTCTTTAGATATTCCTAATTGCTTGAAAGCGCTATCGACCTTTTCACGATTATTTACCGGAGGCATTGGAAATTCGGATATCCCGGCTGCTATCACTTCTTCTTTTGTGAACTTTGCCTGACGAATAGACTTCCGTTGATGTATCAGATAATGATTCATATAAGCCAGATCTACCAGATCACTCTCGAAATCTTCGAGAAATGGAGAAGCAAAAACAAGAAAACTTGCACCGCTAAGTCTGGTCAGCAGATAAGACCCCGTCATTATCTCAAGGAGATCCAGTATCATTTCATTCGGGTAATACGTAAAATAGAGCTTTCTCAATTCTTCAATAGTCAGCACGCCATATAGATTGAGCAATCCAACAATGAGCTGTTCCCGTTCATACTTTCCGTTCTTTTCATTGGCGACTACAAACTCATCAATGACAGGAGAAAGTGCAGCTACCACATCCGGAAAGATGACTTCCAGTCCCGAATTCAGGATATCATCAACAGGAATATTATCGGTAATCCCTATCAGAGATAAAGAGTCCAACTGATCGCAAAACTTATGAATCATAACACCATGCTTGTCGGCATGTACCATCGTTTGCAATCGAAGCACATCACACCAGGATAATCTTTCCAGCAAATACGTGGGCGTTTGCAAGATCGTGTTTGTCAATATCTCCACAATCTCAGCCTTTCGCAGAGTTGACTTCACCTTGATATTCAAATGTTTCGCCGTTCTTAACAATTCCGGCTTTGTCTCCATGTCAAACAATTCCGCCAATGTAAATTCCTCGTTGCACATGATCTAAACAATTAATGGTTAATTTCTTCAATGCAAAGTTACTGATTACATGCAAATAGATGCAATTAATTCAAAGATTTCTACATCCTCTGCACTTACATGATAAACCGACGTGTAAATCTGTTGAGACTCATGATCCA
>DATCIB010000056.1:0-2770 GCA_036508045.1 Bacteroidales bacterium | reverse complement strand
TGAGAAATACAATGCTTCGATAAATAATATCAACGGCGAACTCAACAACATCCTCTATTCCCGACTGACAAAAAAAGTGGAAAAGATGAACCGGGAAAACGAAAATTCCGGCAAAACTATAGAAGAACTTATCTCCGGGCTCGAACTGCCAAGCAGTCTCCGATCATACCTGGGCGAAGAATCGGAGAAGAAGGGATCAGGCATCCAGCTTGCGCAATTTCTCGATGGACTTTCTTTTCCTTTCTTTGCATCTGCATTGCTCCTATCCGCCCATTATACTAGCGCAAGAGTCTTGTACAACAACCGCTCGTTTCTCAATGATTTCTCAAAAAGGACAGGCAAATATATTCATCCGGAGCGTGTGTTATGGCTCACTGACACTTTTGACGACAAAAATGGAGTTTCTACTGTCCTTCAGTCAATGCACAAAGAAATCAAGGAGCGTAAACTGCCCATTGACATCCTCACCTGTAGTAGTACCATACAATCAGATGACAATCTGATCGTACTGAAACCTGCCTGTGAATTTACTGTTCCCTTCTACAAAGAACAGCCGTTACGGATCCCCAACCTGCTTGAGCTTCACAAGCTCTTTCACGAAGGAGAGTACGACCGCATTGTCTGTTCGACGGAAGGCATCATGGGACTTATGGCCCTCTACCTCAAAAATGCATACTCAGTAGAAGCTAGTTTTTACATCCATACAGACTGGGTGATGTTTGCCCGCAAGATATTAAAGCTCGATATTCACAATGAAAACAGGATACGTCGGATCTTGCGTACTTTCTACGGATCATTTGACAGGGTGTTCGTATTGAATACAGACCAGCATAAATGGCTGACAGGTCCCAATATGAATCTCAAACCAGAGAAAGTACGACTCACCGCACACTGGGTAGATTCCGTTTTCGCTCCCTCTGAGATGCATAAGAAAGAGGTATTCGGAGTTGACAAGAAAGTACCGGTACTCCTCTTTGTCGGTCGTATCAGTGATGAAAAAGGGGTAAGAGAACTTCCGCGAATCTATAAAGCAATCCGACAGAAGCATCCTGATGTCCGTCTGGTTGTAGTGGGACAAGGTCCGGCAAAAAGGCAACTTCAGGAAGAACTCCCGGAAGCTAGTTATTACGATTGGATAGAGCATACTATGTTGCCTGAAATATACTCCTCCGCAGACTTGCTGCTTTTCCCTTCCCGATTTGATACATTCAGCTGTGTCGTGCTCGAATCTCTCAGTTGCGGACTGCCCGTGGTAGCTTACAGAACCAAAGGGCCCAAGGATATCATCGTCCACGAAGAAAATGGTTTTCTTGTCGAAAATGAAAAAGAGATGGCAGATACAGCGATCAAATATTTGGACAACAAAAAGATGCATGTTTCATTCAGAGCAGCAGCTGTTCAACGCGCTAAAAATTATAATGTAAACACAATACTCAATAACTTTATTCGTGAAATAGGACTCTGACCTTCAGACCTAACAGACGATATTGTCGTGAAGAATAATAGTCCGTTGAAATGGTGGCAGCAAGGGGTGTTCTACCATATCTATCCGCAAAGTTTCAAAGACTCCAATGCAGATGGATATGGTGATATCCGGGGCATTATCCAACAGATGAATTATCTCTGTGAACTAGGCATTGACGCCATCTGGCTCTCACCTGTGTACCGTTCACCCATGGCAGACTGTGGATATGATATCTCCGACTACATGCAGACTGACCCTATTTTCGGATCAATTGACGATCTCAAAGAACTTATTGATCTTGCTCATAAACAAGGCATCCGAGTGATTATGGATCTTGTGATGAACCACACTTCCGATCAGCATTCCTGGTTTGAAGCCTCACGTTCTTCAAAAGATAATCCTCTGAGAGAATGGTTTATCTGGCGCCAATCCGTCCAAGGCAAAAGGCCCAACAATTGGAAGACGAACTTCGGTGCCTCAGTCTGGCAGTATGACCCACACACAAAAGAGTACTATTATCATTCCTTCTTCAAAGAACAGCCTGATCTGAACTGGAGAAATGAGACAATGAAAGCTGCTTTCTTCCAATACATCACCAGCTGGCTGGAGTTTGGTGTTGATGGTTTCCGACTCGATGTGATCAATATGCTTGTCAAAGAAGCTCATTTTGATAGTGTTTCAAGCTGGAAAAAATGGATGACAAGTAAACACTCTCCGGACAGAAATCAACCGGAGACTTACGAGATAATCCGCTCGTTCAGAAAGTTGCTAGACAGCTATCCCGACAAGACAAGCGTCGGTGAAATATATGTACTTCCTCCTGGTGATACCACCCTTGCTGCCAGCTATCTGGGCAATAACGACCTGCTTCACATGGCTTTTGATTTCTCTCTTTTCTTTACTCCCTGGAGCGCACACCTCTACTACAAAGCCATTATGAAGTGGTATCGGGCATTACCTCCTGGAGGATGGCCCAACTTCGTTCTCTCCAATCATGATCTCGGACGCTATTCAAGTCGAATAGCTTTAGGAATAAACAGACAAGCAAAGATTAAGATACTGGCCATGCTACTGCTCACTCTTCGAGGCACACCATTCATTTATTATGGCGATGAAATTGGGATGCACAACACACATATTCACCGCAAAAAGATCAAAGACCCCTATGGTCGTATGTTCTGGCCAATCTATACAGGAAGGGATAAATACCGCACACCTATGCAATGGAACAACTCTGCGAATGCAGGATTTAGTACAGTTGACCCGTGGCTCCCCGTTTCTTCCAGTTACAGGCAGGTCAATGTT
>DATCIB010000055.1:0-2018 GCA_036508045.1 Bacteroidales bacterium | reverse complement strand
GTCTGGAAGAGATTGCTTATAATAACGGATGGATCAATGCGGATCTTTTACGCAAGATAGCTGCGCCAATGCTGAAAAACCAATACGGACAGTATCTGATAAAACTGATTGAAAAATGAATGTAATTGAAACTTCTATACCAGGTGTTGTTATCTTAGAACCTCGCGTCTTTGCCGATGCCAGAGGTTATTTCTTCGAATCTTTCTCACAACGGGAATTTGAAGAGAAAGTTCATCAAACGGTTTTTATCCAGGACAATGAATCAAAATCAAGTTATGGAGTACTCCGCGGCTTGCATTTTCAAAAACCACCGTACTGCCAAAGCAAACTCGTACGAGTAGTAAAAGGAGCGGTGCTTGACGTTGTGGTAGATATTCGCAAAGGTTCGCCGACCTATGGGCAACATGTCTCCGTCGAACTCAATGAGGACAATAAGCTTCAGTTCTTTGTACCCAGAGGATTTGCTCATGGCTTCTCGGTGTTGAGTGAAGAGGTGATTTTCCAATACAAATGCGACAACTACTACGCGCCTCAGTATGAAGGTGCTGTTGCATGGGATGATCCTGCTTTGGCGATAGACTGGCATCTGCCTGCTGATAAGATCCTTCTTTCAGAGAAAGATAAGAATCATCCGTTACTCAAAGATGTGATCCATCCATTTGACTTTAATACCAACCTTTATGAGTAATATATTAATTACGGGAGCCAACGGACAGTTGGGAAATGAGATGGCTAACCTCGCCCCAAAGAGTGCAGCAAACCATTACTTTCTGACAGATGTAGCTGAACTGGATATAACAGACCTGGAGGCAGTGCGTGCTTTCGTGCATGCCAACCGGATTGATGTGATTGCCAACTGTGCCGCATATACCAATGTGGATAAGGCAGAGGATGATGTTGCTACTGCCGATCTGATCAACCACAAGGCGGCAGAAAATCTGGCTGTGGTATGCAAGGAAGTGGATGCTCTTTTGATTCACATCTCTACGGATTATGTGTTTCAGGGTGACAAGAATACCCCCTGTAAAGAAGATGAACCGACGAATCCACTTGGCGCTTATGGACAGACCAAACTTGCCGGTGAACTGGCAATTGCAACCGTGGGATGCCGTTCACTGATATTCCGTACCGCATGGCTTTACTCTTCGTATGGCAATAACTTCGTGAAGACGATGCGCCGTCTGACTTCGGAACGCGACAAACTAACGGTGGTTTTTGACCAGGTGGGTACTCCAACATTTGCGGGCGATCTGGCTGCTATAGTATTTATGGTGATTGAAGAGCAGCTCTATCTGCAACATACGGGCATCTATCACTTCAGCAACGAAGGGGTCTGTTCCTGGTATGACTTTGCAAAAGAAATAGCGTCGCTCTCAGGCAATAGTTGTGATATTCAGCCGTGTCATTCCGATGAGTTTCCGAGTAAAGTCAAACGACCAAGCTTTTCCGTCTTGGACAAGAGCAAACTGAAACGGGACTTTGGAGTGACGGTGCCTTACTGGAAAGACTCCCTTGTCATTTGTATCCGTCAGTTGGAAGAGAAAGCGAATCAAACAGTCTAAAACTATTTTACCGATATGAATTTTAAACGTAATCTATTAATAACGGGTGGTGCCGGATTTATCGGCAGCCATGTCGTTCGTCTTTTTGTAACGAAATATCCGGAGTATCACATCATCAATCTGGACAAACTGACCTATGCAGGTAACCTGGCCAATCTGACAGACATCGAACAGTTGCCAAACTATACCTTCGTAAAGGGAGATATCTGTGATTTTGATTTTGTGATGGGGTTGTTCCAACAATATGCCATTGATGGCGTGATCCATCTGGCAGCCGAAAGTCACGTGGACCGGAGTATCAAAGACCCATTCACTTTTGCCCAGACCAATGTGATGGGTACGCTTTCGTTGCTTCAGGCAGCGAAGCTGAGTTGGGATGGTGCGTATGACGGCAAACTTTTCTATCATATCTCTACTGATGAGGTCTATGGCGCATTAGAGTTTGACGGCACTTTC
>DATCIB010000054.1:0-3922 GCA_036508045.1 Bacteroidales bacterium | reverse complement strand
AGCGACAAGACCTCCGAAGATACCCGGTAATCCATGAAGGTTTGATACACCACAGGTGTCTATGATCTTGTGAAACTTTTGTTGTTTGTCTTGAAGAATTGCAAATCCTACCGTTGAAATTATTCCGGCAACACATCCAATAATCATTGCTTGGGGGTGGGAAGCAAAATCGCAAGTGGCTCCAATAGCAACTCCTCCTGCCAGAGATGCATTGGCAATATCGGCAATAGAAGCCTTTCCTCGTATGATTACAGACGTTATATAGGTTGCCAGCGTAGATCCACACAATGCGAGAAATACATTTACTACGGTGTGAGGTATTGCTTCAACGGGAACAAGTGCGGCACAAAAGCTTGGCCAGAATATCCAAAGCACCATACTGCCCAAAACAGAATATTTATCAGTCGTAGCATCTGACACGATTGGCACTTCCATATCTTTTTTGGATGTCAAAGAAATGGCGGCTGCAATACCAAAAATAGCTCCAAAGGCATGAATAACGATGGAGCCTCCGGTATCGGCTACTTTTCCTACGAAGTGAAAATAGTCATCAAGTACGATCAGTTCATTCAATACATAAAACGGGATAAACAATAAACCCAGCACTAAATATTGATAGATCTTGATTCGTCCAAGTATAGCTCCGGCTGCGATCAGCAGACTTGCTGCTCCAAATTCTGCAAGTATCAGCTGTTCGATTTCTCCTTTTGATTCAAAAATGCCAAGTCCTTTGATGGACATATACAGGGGCAACGAAATACTTACCAGCAAAAAAGTCGCGGTTAATGCTGAACGTCCGTACTTTTTTACGAATACCATTAAGAAACCAAATCCAATTAACAACATCGCCATGATATGGATGGCTCTATCATATTGTTGAACCTCCAACATGGATGAGATGTTGTGAACATCGGATTCCTGCGCAAAAATGTTCATTGCTGAACAAAGGAAAAGAATGCTCACTGAAAGAAATCTTGTACTAATTTTAATATTCTTCATTTGTTGATGAGTTAAAGGAAAGAAAAATGCTTTATGATTATCGGGAAATAGGATTGTTGACCTTCTGAAGAATGAGCTTAACTTACGCCTAAGTCGCTCTGTGCAATTTGCAAATATAAAAGCTGCAAATGTACAACTATTTCTCAATAATCAACACAAGAGGATGAATAATGTAAGTGAACCTCCCAAATTCCACTCAAAATGACAGAATACATACAAAAAGCGCGATCTCCTTTTTGGAAGTCGCGCTTTTTATATGTGTTTCTTGAACGAAGGCCAAACTTTTAGCTTCGATACATGCCCTCGTAGTATTTCTGATAGTCTCCGGAGGTAACATTGTCCATCCACTCCTGATTATCCAGATACCACTGTACCGTTTTCTCAATTCCTTCTTCAAATTGCAGACTGGGCTCCCATCCGAGTTCATTCTTCAGTTTGGTGGAGTCAATGGCATAACGCAGGTCATGCCCCTGACGGTCTGTTACGTATGTAATCAGTTTGTCCGAGGTACCTTCCGGTTTGCCAAGCAGTCTGTCCACCGTCTTGATAATTACCTTGATCAGGTCAATGTTCTTCCATTCGTTGAATCCACCTATATTATAAGTATCAGCGAGCTTTCCTTCGTGGAAGATCACATCAATGGCACGGGCATGATCCACTACATACAGCCAGTCGCGCACATTCTCACCCTTGCCATAAACAGGAAGAGGTTTGCCGTGACGGATATTATTGATAAAGAGTGGGATCAGTTTCTCCGGGAACTGGTACGGACCGTAATTGTTACTGCAATTTGTCACCAGGATTGGCAAACCGTATGTATCATGAAATGCACGGACAAAATGATCGCTCCCCGCCTTGCTTGCTGAGTAGGGTGAATGTGGATCGTACTTGGTGGACTCCGTAAAGAAAGTGCCGTCAAACTCTAATGCGCCATAGACCTCATCAGTAGAGATATGATAGAAAAGTTTGCCGTCATACGCACCGTCCCAGCTCAGCTTCGCTGCCTGAAGCAACGAAAGCGTACCCATCACATTGGTATGCGCAAAGGTGAACGGATCTTTGATACTCCGGTCCACGTGACTTTCGGCTGCCAGATGGATCACGCCATCAATGGCATATTGTTGGAACAACCCCATCACAAAATCAAAATCGCAGATATCTCCTTTTACGAAGGTATAGTTTGGCAACTGTTCGATGTCTGTCAGATTGGCCAGGTTACCTGCATAGGTGAGCTTGTCCAGATTGATGATGTGATATTCCGGATATTTCGTTACAAAAAGACGAACGACATGGCTGCCGATAAATCCGGCACCACCCGTTATTAATAGATTACGCTTAAAATTCATATCGGTAAAATAGTTTTAGACAGTTTGGATCTCTTTCTCTTCCAATTGGTGGATGCACTTGATCAGTGAGTCTTTCCAGTAAGGCACCGTCACTCCAAAGTCCCGTTTCAGTTTGCTCTTGTCCAATACGGAAAAGCTTGGTCGTTTGACTTTACTCGGAAACTCGTCGGAATGACAAGGCTGTATATCGCAACTATTGCCGGAGAGTGACGCTATTTCTTTCGCAAAGTCATACCAGGAGCAGACCCCTTCGTTGCTGAAGTGATAGATACCCGTATGTTGCAGATAGAGCTGCTCTTCAATCACCTTATATACTATAGCTGCCAGATCGCCCGCAAATGTAGGAGTGCCAACCTGGTCAAAAACCACTGTTAGTTTGTCGCGTTCCGAAGTCAGGCGGCGCATTGTTTTTACGAAGTTATTGCCATACGAAGAGTAAAGCCATGCGGTACGGAATATCAATGAGCGGCATCCCACAGTTGCTATTGCCAGTTCGCCGGCAAGTTTCGTCCGTCCATAAGCGCCGAGCGGATTTGTTGGCTCCTCTTCTTTACAGGGAGTATTCTTGTCGCCCTGAAACACGTAATCCGTAGAGATGTGAATCAGAAGAGCCTCCACTTCCTTGCATACCACAGCCAGATTTTCTACCGCCTTGTGGTTGATCAGATCGGCAGTAGCAACATCATCCTCCGCCTTATCCACATTGGTATATGCGGCACAATTGGCTATCACATCAATCCGGTTGGCATGCACGAAAGCACGCACAGCTTCCAGGTCAGTAATATCCAGTTCTGCTACATCCGTCAGGAAGTAATGGTTTGCTGCACTCTTTGGGGCAAGGCTAGCCATCTCATTTCCCAACTGTCCGTTGGCTCCCGTAATTAGTATATTACTCATAAAGGTTGGTATTAAAGTCAAACGGATGGATCATATCTTTGAGTAACGGATGATTCTTATCTTTATCTGAAAGAAGGATCTTATCAGCAGGAAGACACCAGTCTATCGCCAAAGCAGGATCATCCCATGCAACTGCGCCTTCATACTGCGGCGCGTAGTAGTTGTCGCATTTGTACTGGAAAATCACCTCTTCACTCAACACCGAGAAGCCATGCGCAAATCCTCTGGGTACAAAGAACTGAAGTTTATTATCCTCATTAAGTTCGACGGAGACATGCTGTCCATAGGTCGGCGAACCTTTGCGAATATCTACCACAACATCAAGCACCGCTCCTTTTACTACTCGTACGAGTTTGCTTTGGCAGTAGGGTGGTTTTTGAAAATGCAAGCCGCGGAGTACTCCATAGTTTGATTTTGATTCGTTGTCCTGGATGAAAACCGTTTTATGAACTTTCTCTTCAAATTCACGTTGAGAGAAAGATTCGAAGAAATAACCTCTGGCATCGGCAAAGACGCGAGGTTCTAAGATAAGAACCCCGGGTATAGAAGTTTCAATTACATTCATTTTTCAATCAGTTTTATCAGATACTGTCCGTATTGGTTTTTCAGCATTGGCGCAGCTATCTTGCGTAAAAGATCCGCATTGATCCATCCGTTATTATAAGCAATCTCTTCCAGAC
>DATCIB010000053.1:0-3432 GCA_036508045.1 Bacteroidales bacterium | reverse complement strand
TCCATGGGTGCTGTTGTAGTGCCGATTCTCGTAGACTTTTCTGCAAAAGAGATTAATACGATTCTGGAGCATTCTGAATCCAAAGCCTTGTTTATTTCTCAAAAAGTATATAGCAGGCTTGCAGACAATCTTAACTTCTCCGGTTTGATTGTTTTAATAGATACATTCGAAGAGATTTACCTTCAAGGGAAAAAGTTGGATTCTATTTCGGCTGTTATTGAAAGCTCTGCCCCAGATTTTGCTGCATTTACTCCGGCTCATGTGGATGAAGAGGATTTGGCATCCATCATTTATACCTCAGGCACTACAGGACGTTCGAAAGGAGTGATGCTGACACACAAGAACTTCTATTTCCAGGCAAAAAAGCTCCAAAATATTCAGGATGTAATATCTACTGATACCTTTCTTTCGATACTTCCATTGGCACATACATACGAATGCACAATCGGACTTATCATGGGA
The DNA here is from genome assembly GCA_036508045.1 of Bacteroidales bacterium. GTDB lineage: Bacteria > Bacteroidota > Bacteroidia > Bacteroidales > JAQUTK01 > JAQUTK01. The sequence continues at coordinate 2,970 of DATCIB010000053.1, read as the reverse complement.
GTGGATGGGGGATCTACGACGATCTATCTGGATAAACCTCCCACACCCACAGTTCTTCTGCCTTTAATGAAGAAGTATCGTCCGACAATCATGCTGACGGTGCCTCTTATCATCGAGAAGATCTACAAGACAAGGATCAAGGAGAGGTTTACCAGAAACAAGTTTATTCGTTTGCTCTATAATTTCCGTCCGACTCAGATTCTTATACATTTCATTGCAGGTAAGAAACTCTATAAAGCCTTTGGAGGCAAAATTCGTTTCTTCGGAATCGGAGGTGCTTCATTGGCTCCTGAAGCTGAATTGTTTCTGCAAGATTGTCATTTTCCCTATTCATGTGGATATGGTCTTACTGAAACGGCACCGTTGCTAGCCGGATCCGTCGTTGGAAAAGTGGCATATCGATCAGTTGGTAAGCCTGTGGATGATGTGGAAGTAAAGATTTCCAATCCCAATAGTCGTTCCGGAGAAGGGGAGATTATTGCTCGTGGTCCCAATGTAATGGTGGGTTACTATAAAGATCAGGAAACAACCGATAAAGTATTAACCAAAGACGGATGGTTTCATACGGGAGATCTTGGCGTGTTTCACGACGGACTGCTCTATATTAAAGGACGTACAAAAAACTTGATTCTTGGACCAAGTGGCGAGAATATTTATCCTGAAGAGATAGAAGAAGTGCTCAATCGTCAGGAGTATGTAACGGACTCCCTGGTGTATCAGTTGAAGGGTAAATTGGTAGCCAGAGTAGCGATCAATCAGGAAGAATGGATACAATGCTATAAGCAGTTAATGGTTTCTGCTCATGTGAAACAAGATGAATATCAGGAGATTATTAATCAATATCTAGAGGAATTGATGATAAAAGTGAATGAGGAATTTGCCCGCTACTCGCAGCTCTCTCAGGTGGTGCTTCAGCCTGTTCCGTTTGAAAAGACTCCTACTTTGAAGATCAAACGATACCTGTATTGTTAAACGTAATCTCTGAACAGAAAACAAATAAGAGGCTGTCTCAAAAGGGCAGCCTTATTTGTTTCTGAAAATTCAAGGTTCAACTGGAATTTGTTATATATTTGTAATACTATATTATCTTCTTAACATGAAAGGGATAATAATACGACACTTGCTATTCATATAAATGCCACAACGGATGAAAAAAGGGAAAATAGGTTTTGTACTCATAGGAATACTACTGATGGGATTCAGTACAATGCCGGTATATGGACGACTGACAATTGAAGATTGCCAGCAACGGGCGAAAGAGAATTACCCATTGATAAAGCAGCATGAGCTGATTGGATTGTCGGAGAACTATTCTCTTTCGAATGTTTCCAGTGGATGGCTACCACGGATTACTCTTTCTGCAAAAGCTACGTATCAGTCTGATGTAACAGGGATTCCAATAAAAACATCCTTTGTTAATATTGAAGAAATGAACAAAGATCAGTATCAGGCCATTCTGGAAGTCAGCCAGATTCTTTACGATGGCGGAGAGATAAGCAAACAGAAGAAAATTACCCGTGCTTCTTCTGAGGTTGATCAGAAGCAGCTTGAGGTAGATCTGTATGCCGTTAATGATCGGGTCAACAATCTCTTTTTTGGGATCTTACTGCTCCAAGAACAAATGAAACAGAATAAACTCCTTCAGGAAGAATTGCAACGAAACTACGATCGGGTAAGTTCGTATATTCAGAGTGGTATCGCCAATCAGAGTGATCAGGATGCGGTGAAGGTAAATCAGCTGAATACTACGCAGAGACAGACCGAACTGAGATCAGCCTGCGATGCCTACCTGAACATGCTTTCTGTATTTGTTGGAGAAAAGCTGGTTGAAGATGATTTGCAAAAGCCTCAGACAAAAGAGGGCCTTTTATCCATCAATCGTCCGGAATTATCACTGATAGACGCCCGGATAAACCAGTTGAAAGTGCAGGAAGAGATAATTGACGCGCGCAATCTCCCCAAATTAGGCGCATTTGTGCAGGGCGGATATGGCAATCCGGGACTGAATATGCTGAAGAATGCGTTTACTACTTATTACATTGCGGGGATGCGTTTCTCGTGGAGTCTCAATGGATTTTATACGCGTAAGAATGAACGTCAATTGTTGCGAACTGGCAGGCTGAGGTTGGAGAATCAGAAAGAAATCTTTCTTTTTAATACAGGTCTGCAATTGACGCAGCAGAGCAATGAAGAGAAGAAACTTCAGAGTCTGATCGTGGATGACGATGAGATTATCCGTCTGCGTGAAAATATCCGTACCTCTTCCGAGGTAAAAGTACAGAACGGAACGCTGAGTGTGACCGACTTGTTGCGTGATCTCACGTTGGAGGATCAGGCGCGTCAGAACAAGTTGCTACATGAGATCCAGTTACTGAAAACAAGGTATGACATAAAGAACACGACTAATAATTAATGCATAATACTATGAAAAGAGTCTTTTTGACCGGATTGACATTCTCGTTGCTTCTACTTTCTTCATGTAAAGGAGGAATTGAACAGGATGCTACGGGAACGTTTGAAGCGACAGAAGTAATCATATCCTCAGAAACAGCAGGCAAGTTGATGCGCTTTGATGTGGAGGAAGGTGGACTGCTAAAGGCGGGAGTGGAGATCGGATCTGTGGATACCGTGCAACTCTACCTGAAAAAGAAACAGCTCCAAGCCAGTTATCAAGCGGTGCTAAGTCGCAAACCGGACATCGCCAAACAAATTGCTGCTGTTCGTGAACAGATTACCACTCAGAAAAGGGAATTAAGTCGTTTCGAAATACTGGTAAAGAACAATGCCGCGACACAAAAACAGGTGGATGATATCCAATCTTCCATAGCAGTGTTAGAAAAACAACTGGAAGCACAACTCTCTGTATTGAAAAGCAGTGACCGGAGTCTGAGCGATGAGAGTGAGGCTGTAGCCATTCAGATAGAGCAGTTGGATGATCAACTGATGAGATCACATATTTCCAGTCCGATA
>DATCIB010000052.1:0-2964 GCA_036508045.1 Bacteroidales bacterium | reverse complement strand
TGAAGCTCTTTGTGCAATCAGATTCTGCTGATACCGTTGGAGGTTAAACAGAGATGTTTTCAGATCCGGGCTACTCACCGTGCTGATTTCCAGTGCTTTTTCCATGGTTAGTACCAGTTGGGAAAAAGCGGACTGATGTGTCATAATACCCACCAGTGCGAATAAGATCAATTTTTTACTAACTCTTTGCATGAGAAATATTTATTTTTCGTTATACATTATCTTTTTACAAATTTGACGGCATCGGCTGTCACGATATTTAATTTTGTTTTATTGGTCAGGACTACGTCGACTGTATCACAGTAGAAGGTATAGCTACCCAACTCTTGCCACCCATCTTCAGCACTGCCCAAGTCAAGAAATGTTTCTTCTTTGGTGCCATCGTAGTTAATGGAGAATACATAACTTTGGTCGTCATTTCTGCCTCTTCCACCTTGTCCACCTTGTCCACCTCTACCACCTCCACGATTTCCACCTCGTCCTCCTCCAAAATCCCCGTGTAATTGTTCAGGTCTGCGAACATAATAATAAACGTCATAAGTTCCCGGGCCATCAAGAGGCACATGCCAGGTTGCAAACTGTGATCCATCACCAGAACGGATTACATATGCAGAACGGACAGCTTGACCATAGAAACCGTTGTCTGTGGTAGGTGTCCAGCTGAAGGGAGCGCGCCATTCTGAAAAACCATGGTATTTGAAAGCCTTATCATCAAGATTTTCGTTGATAAGTTTATTTAGTAATCCCATCGGTTTAGGCTTTGAGAGTTTGAAAAGTGTCGAATCTTCATTGTCCACAATAATTTCTCCTTCTACCAATAGATAATCACTATCGACTACAAATTCTCCGTCTCCCATCATCGAGTATCCATTCAATGTATTTCCTGCAGAAAGAGATACACTGAGAGGTAGATTTGTAGCCATCATGGTCTGGATATTGAATTCAGAAGGAGCTTCTTCCCACGAAGAGACGATATGTTTTGTCTCATGGGGATTGAAAGGAATAATCCATGTAGTTGGTTTTAGTCCATCAACACCATATCCGAGCCCATCAGAGGAATGGAATTCCAGACCAAACTTAATGTAGCCTGCTACCTTAGATATATTGCTGATAACAATCTCTGTTTGATAAATTTCTTTTTTCTCCGTTTGAATAAACGTAACAATCGGTGTCCCGATTTGATATTCTGCCAGTTTAGAAGGTTTATCCCATAGAGCTAAGGGAGCCTGAAGATTAACTCCGGATAAAGTACTCATCTTATCGAGAAGATACTCAAAGGAGAGATTTTTGAACTCATTGGCTTTTACCACGTTAAATAGACTGTCTTTAAAAGCTTGAATGCCCATTTTTTGTTGAGCTTCTGCAAACAATCTATTTCCTTCAAGTCCAATAAAGTTATTGATCAAGTCACGGTGAGTCACCTCGGTGAGGAGCTGTTTAAAAGATTTCTGTTGCATCATCAGCAATGCTTTTTCATCATTACTCAAACCTGTTTCTCTTCTGATCCACCAGTTACGATCACTGGAGCCTTGGAGAAATATCTCAATCATACGGTTGGCAACTGGCCATTTAGATGAATAGACGTTATATCTGAAGTTATAGACTTCAGGCAGGAAATAATAGGGGTTTTCGTCTACTGTTACAGTACTTTGTCCAAATCGTCCTTGTTGGAACGCTGTATTACCAGTTTTCTCCAGCATAATATTGAGGGCTCCTCTGAGTACATTCATCTGCATATCCAAGTCACTTTGTGTTTGTTGACCGCGACCTCCACGACCACCGCCACCGCCACCGCCGCCGCCGCCACCGCCACCGCTACCACTTCTGTCTCTGGATTGTTTACGCCATTTCATTTGGTTTGCAAAATCAAATCGGTTCAGACGGAATCCTTTTTCAGGAAGGAAAATCATTTCCGGTTGTACAGTTTCCTGTGCTTGAGTCCAGGCTCGTGAGTATGTTTCGAACTGTGCAGGAACTTCTACAAAAGCAAAACGCTGGAAAGGGTATGGAAGTTGCAGATTGATCTCAAAATTAGTGCGCATGTCCCGGATCAGAGAAGGAATGGTATCTGCGATTGAGTCGAGAGATGCACTGAAAAAGTTATGTCCTTTGATATACCATACAGCATACTCCGTGCTGTCCACATTGACAGAAAGTGATTCATACTGTCCGATGCAAAGGGAGAGGGATTGCATTGGCTGTTCAGGTTTGAAAAGTGTTACACTATCTTGGACAATCCGATTACCTTGAGAGATTACAGTTAATCCATCATTGGGTCGTACACGCATCCTATAATTTGTGAAGTAGTTTTGTTGCCAGTCCGGACTCTCGTTGCTATAACTTACGCCAGGTTTTGGATACCAATAGGTCTCAGGAGTCAGCAGTACATAGTTTGCTGTTTGGTAGGCATACCTCTTATCTATTTTCATAAGTAAGACCTTATCATTGGTCACTTTCAATTCTTCAGGAATATCAAGATAACACATACGCTCATCTATAATACCATTATATATGATATCCAGTGAGGCTGTGTCTCCTGGTGCTATTTGACGCCCAAAATCAATAATTATCAAGTGCTCAATACGTTCGAAAAGGAGTTTCTTCCCTTCTGAGGTTATAGAACGAACTTCCATACCCGGGTTCAGACAGAAGGTGAATTTCGATGCTGTTTGAAGTGGAATACAAGTCATGGATACTTTTACTTGCAGGTCTGCTTGTTGTTGACGAATATCAAGAAAGCAACTGTCGATAACCATCTTTGGATCATTGACATGCTTATTGTTAAGTGCAATGATACTTTTCTGGTAATTATTTTTTACCAAATAATCATTGACATGTTTGAAACCAGCGCCGATTCCACAAAGAATGCAGATAATGGAAAGAATGATCCACGGGTACTTACTGCGATGAGTGTTGTCAAGACGACCGAAAAGAGCGATGCTTCCCATGATACATCCAACTCCG
>DATCIB010000051.1:0-5972 GCA_036508045.1 Bacteroidales bacterium | reverse complement strand
TAAGCTTTTCGGCATCCGCTATTGGTTAATTTTAGTCACCAACGCTGCAAATATAGTGCATTTTTGTAAATTGCAACATATTCTCATCTTTTTTTTCACCATTAGCTCTTTTTATACATTCAAATAAGTGTGTATAAAAATCCTTTTTCAGCAATTCTATTTGTACGGCTCTCAGAGAATATGTACATTTGCACCTTCAAACTTCTGATCATAAAAAATAGAATCATGAAAAGAGACAACGTAATTTTCGACATTATCGAGAGAGAAAAGCAGCGGCAGATGAAGGGTATCGAGCTGATTGCTTCCGAAAACTTTGTAAGTGACCAGGTAATGCAGGCAATGGGCTCTTGCCTTACCAATAAATATGCGGAGGGATATCCCGGCAAAAGATATTATGGTGGCTGCGAAGTAGTGGATGAGAGCGAACAAATTGCCATTGACAGGCTGAAAGAACTTTTTGGTGCGGAATGGGCTAATGTACAACCTCACTCTGGTGCTCAGGCAAATAGCGCTGTATTACTGGCCTGTCTGAATCCGGGTGACAAATTTATGGGATTGAATCTGGCTCATGGTGGACATCTGTCTCATGGTTCTGCAGTAAACAGTTCGGGACTTCTCTACACTCCTTGTGCTTATAACTTAAACGAGAGTGGATATGTGGATTACGACCAGATGGAAGAAATAGCATTGAAAGAGCAACCCAAACTGATTATTGGTGGAGGATCAGCTTATTCTCGTGAATGGAACTATAAGCGTATGCGTGAAATAGCCGATAAGGTGGGGGCTTTGCTGATGATTGATATGGCTCATCCTGCCGGACTTATTGCTGCTGGTTTGCTGGAAAATCCATTGAAATGGGCTCATATCGTTACCTCAACGACACACAAGACTTTGCGTGGACCACGTGGAGGTATTATCCTGCTGGGTAAAGATTTTCCAAATCCATGGGGGAAAACCACTCCGAAAGGAGAAATCAAAATGATGTCGCAGATACTAGACTCAGCCGTATTTCCCGGCACTCAGGGTGGACCACTCGAACATGTGATTGCGGCTAAAGCAGTTTCTTTTGGCGAGGCACTCGAACCGGAATATAAAGAATATCAGACACAGGTAAAGAAGAATGCAGCCAAACTTGCTGAAGAGCTTATCAAACGCGGTTTTACAATCGTATCCGGAGGTACTGATAATCATTCCATGCTAGTGGATCTTCGTTCCAAATTTCCGGATCTGACCGGAAAGGTTGCTGAGAAAGTACTCGTTGCCGCTGATATTACCGTGAATAAAAACATGGTTCCTTTCGACAGCCGCTCTCCTTTTCTGACTTCGGGTATCCGCTTGGGTACACCTGCTATCACAACTCGTGGAGCAAAGGAAGATCTGATGGTGGAGATTGCCGAGATGATTGAGACGGTATTGGGCAATGTAGAAAACGAAGAAGTGATTACTTCCATTCGCAAACGTGTGAACGAAACGATGAAGAAATATCCGTTGTTCGCTTATTGATGAACGACTTTCCTACAAATAAAAGAAGGCTGCCTCAATAGTGAAGCAGCCTTCTTTGTGTAAAGATTAAGAGGAGAATTAGTCCAGTTTGTTCGCTGATCCAAGTACGTCTTCAATCTTGTGTTTGTATAACTTTTTCATGTTGTCGCGGGCAGGTCCGAGATATTTACGTGGGTCAAACTCAGCTGGCTTTTCAGCAAATACCTGACGGATCGCAGCTGTCATAGCCAAACGGCTGTCTGAATCAATATTGATCTTGCAAACTGCAGATGCAGCAGCTTTACGTAGTTGCTCTTCCGGAATACCGATTGCATCTTTCATAGCACCACCGTATTTATTGATGGTTGCAATCTCTTCTTGTGGAACTGAAGAGGATCCGTGAAGCACGATTGGGAAACCAGGAAGTTCTTTTTCTACACCTTCCAATACATCAAAACGTAATGGAGGAGGAACAAGTAAACCGTTTGCATCACGAGTACATTGTGCCGGAGTAAATTTGTTTGCACCATGTGATGTACCAATAGAAATAGCCAAACTGTCGCAACCGGTCTTGGTAACAAAGTCAACAACTTCTTCTGGTTTGGTATAGGTATGGTGCTCTGCGCTTACTTCATCCTCAACACCTGCCAATACTCCAAGTTCTCCTTCTACAGATACATCATGAGCATGTGCATATTCTACAACTTTCTTGGTAAGAGCAACGTTTTCATCGTATGGAAGATGTGAACCATCAATCATAACAGAGGAGAAACCCATATCTACACATGACTTGCAGGTTTCAAAAGAATCACCGTGGTCCAAATGTAATACAATCTGCGGTTTAGCACATCCCAGTTCTTTTGCATATTCAACAGCTCCTTCAGCCATGTAACGAAGCAATGTTTGATTTGCATAGCTACGAGCTCCTTTAGAAACCTGAAGAATAACTGGTGATTTAGTTTCTACTGCAGCCATAACGATAGCCTGCAATTGTTCCATGTTATTGAAATTGAAAGCCGGAATTGCATATCCACCTTTTATTGCCTTTGCAAACATTTCTTTGGTGTTTACGAGACCAAGATCTTTGTAATTAATCATGACTATTTATTTTTGATGTTAGTACTAAAAAACTGGGACAAAGATAGTAATAATCATCGGATTAATACGAAAAGAACGTCTAAAAAGCTATAAATAGACGAGTTTTTAGGACCTTCTATTCAAAGAAAACCAGATGGTAGAAGAAAAAATATTCGATTTTCTTTTTTTTATCAGAGTAATGACTTAACTTTGCAGTCCGAAAAATATACTCGTATATAAATAATAAAAACATATCATAATGAAAAAAGGTATTCATCCTGAAAACTACCGCCCGGTTGTTTTTAAAGACATGTCAAACGGCGATACTTTTATCACCCGTTCTACTATCAATGCAAAAGAAGAGATTGAATTGGAGGGTGTAAGCTACCCATTGATTAAAATTGAAATCTCAAATACTTCTCACCCGTTCTATACAGGTAAGTCTAAACTGGTAGATACAGCAGGACGTGTGGATAAGTTTATGACTCGCTACAAGAGCCGCATGGAGAAGAAATAAGAATCTTTTTCTTACAATACAAATAAGACCTTTTTGCTTTCGGGCAGAAAGGTCTTACTTCTTTTTTCTGCGTGTCACATATTCTCATGTATTTTTTCTCAAAGAATACTTTTCACAAGGAGAATACTTTCTGTATTTTTTGTACTTTTGCCTGACTAATTAATTAACCCTTCGATAATAAATCTTTCAGTCATGGCAGAAGAAACTTTTGAAATTTTCTCTAAATTTGAGACTAACACGATCCCTGATACCATTGCACCATTCGGTGGTGGTTGGATCAACACAACCTTAAAAGTCACAACGACAAGCGGAAAAGAATTTGTCCTCCAGAAGATCAATCACCAGATTTTCAAAAATGTGGATATGCTCCAGAGTAATATTGAACGTGTAACTGCACAGATTCGTAAAAAACTAATTGAAGAGAATACCACAGATATCGATCGTAAAGTATTGCATTTCTACCCATGTAAAGAAACTGGGAAAACATACTATTTCACAGGTGATGCTTACTGGCGTGTAATGGACCTGATACCTGAAAGCCAGAGTTTTGAGACTGTAACTCCTGAGCTCTCCTATGTTGCCGGAAAGGCCTTCGGAGATTTTCAGGGCAAGCTTGCAGATATCCCCGGTGAACCTTTGGGTGAAACAATTCCTAACTTTCATAACATGGAATTCCGTCTGCAACAATTTCACGAGGCACTGGCTGAAAACAAAGCCGGTCGTGCGGAGAGCGTAAAATATTATATTGATGAGATCGAAAAACGTGCGGAAGAAATGTGCAAAGCAGAAAGACTGTATCGTGAAGGTAAACTGCCAAAACGCATCAATCACTGCGACACGAAAGTTAATAATGTATTATTTGATAAAGCAGGTAATGTACTCTGCGTGATTGACCTGGATACGGTGATGCCTGGATATGTATTATCCGACTTCGGCGATTTCATTCGTACAGGGGCAAATACCGGGGCAGAGGATGATGCGAATCTCGACAATGTGAATGTAAATCTGGACATCTTCAAAGCCTATACAAAAGGGTATCTGGAAACGGCAAAGAAATTCTTACTGCCCATAGAAATAGAGAATCTTCCTTTCGGTGCGAAGTTACTGACTTATATGCAGACGGTTCGCTTCCTGACAGATTACCTGAATGGAGACACATACTACAAGACAATGTTTCCGGGACATAACCTGCAACGGACAAAAGCTCAATTCAAACTGGTACAGAGCATAGAAGCCAATGAAGCTCTCATGAATCAATTCATCAAAGAGCAGCTGTAAACATTTCTTGAAATCAGAAAGATCGGCTGAATTTTCCATTCCACTGGAGGTTCAGCCGATTTGATTTTAGAGATGGTAATACCTCTTTACGACTCTCTTCCAGGAGATATTCCAAGGAAGTGAGGGTTGCTGTCAATTGAGTGGAGAGGGGTGACAATGTATATCGCAGAAAGACTGCGTCAAAGAGTGAAAGAGCTTTTTGCTGTTCCTCTTTTGTGAGCTTGATCGTAAAATCAGCAGGGGTTAGAGGAGTAAAGAACTCGCCTTTTAACGGCTCCCATTTCAAGGAATAAAACTCTACCTTGCTATCTGCCACAGGTGAAAATATTGTCGTGATTACGCAGATGATCTTAGAGGAATCATCGAGGGGGAGTATTTTTGCCTCAATGGTGCTTGAGGATGTATTATGTAACAAAAGGTAATCGCTGGTCAATGCTTGTAACTCGGATGTACCTTCCATAATATTTGTGACAATCGCTTTTTTGCCGGCAGCATTCAGGTCAATGAGGTCGCGCCGCATCTCGTTATTCAGATTGTATAACAGATCCTCCGGCATAGAGAGAAACAACGTAGACATATTCTGTGCTTCCACTTTTTCCGGAGAGAAAAGAGTCAGAAAAGCAACTACAAAAAGGATGAAAGAACTTTTCATTGTAATAATTATTTGGAACCTAAATAAATAAAGAACATACCCAGTAATACCAAAAGTAAATCCAGAGCTTTGGACTTCAGGTTTTTCTCACGGAACAGGAATACTCCTCCTAAGAAAGAGACTATAACACTTCCTCTTCGGATCATTGAAACGATGGCTATCATCGAATCGTCATAGCTCAAGGCCCAAAAGTAAAGAAAATCTGAGATAGTAAGGCAAACTGCGATCAAAGGAATTGCCCACGACCAGTGAAAAGGTGTCGTTTTCTTCCGCATAGGAATCCATAGAAACAGTAGGATCAGTGTCATCAGGATCAACTGATAATAGTTATACCATACCTGAACTGTCATCTTATCAAAGCGGCTCATCAGGTATTTGTCATATAACCCGCTGATTGCACCGGTAATTATTGCCATGAAAATAAACAGTATCCAGATATTTCTTTTAAAGGAGATCCCTTCTTTCTTTCCTGCTATAGACAATATATAGAATGAGACCAGCGAGAGGATAACGCCAATCCACTGATACAGGTTGAGCCGCTCGGCGAAAATGAGCATTGCCCCCACTAATGTGAGTACCGGCTGTGATGCTTTGACCGGAGATGTAATGGTGATAGGGAGATGCTTCATGGCAAAATAAGCAAAGAGCCAGGAAGAGAGCACGATGCAAGCCTTCAACATAAGGTAACCATGTTGTGCCCAAGGGATCCGTGGAATATCAAACATAGAGCCGGCGAGCAACTCAGGCCGTAGAAAAGAAAACGCAAGAGCCGGAAGGAATATCAGACAGCAGGTCAATACATTCAGAAAAAGAACCGGAATAACCGCATTTTCCTTTAGAGATGTCTTTTTAGAGATGTCATACCAACCCAGAAAGAACGCCGAACTGAATGCTAGAAGTAACCACATATGTATGTTGTAAAATTTGAATCAACTAACCGACCTCTGTCTTCTCAGAAAGGAACAG
>DATCIB010000050.1:0-2506 GCA_036508045.1 Bacteroidales bacterium | reverse complement strand
TAAAAAAGAAACCAGGGGAAGAATAAGTATGTATAATGTAAATTCCATCTCTTTCATTTAGTTTTTAATCATTAGTTCTTCATTTCATCCAGATTCTTCACATGGATAGAGCTCAAATTACGATATACATTGATACAGATTGCAATAGCAATAGCAGTTTCCGCTGCAGAAACGCCAATAGCAAACAGCGTAAAGAAGAACCCTTCCAACTGATCCGGATACAAATAGCGATTGAATACCATAAAGTTGATATCCACTGAATTCAAAATCAGCTCGATCGATATCAGGATTCCCAGCAGATTGCGGCGGACTATAAAGCCATAAATTCCGGCAAACATCATGATGGCGCTCACCACCAGATAATATTCCATTTGTATTTCCATATCTTATCTTTTTCTTGCAATTAGAATACCTCCGACTATACATGCCAGTAATAAAACACTGACAGCCTCAAACGGTAATAAATACTGATATTTCTCTGTTCCCATCAATATATTACCGATCACTTTCATATCGATCTCGCCTGCCACATATCGGGAAGCAGGAAAAGGATGTGTCAGCATTATGTAAATACAGAAAGCGGCTCCCAGAGTAACAGCTGAAAGACCGGCTATCACATGTGTGATTATGGGACGTTCTTTATCACCCCCCGGACTGCTTGTCAGCAATATTGAGAATACATATAAAACGATAACACCACCTGCATACACAGTCAACTGAACAGCACCCATAAAGGAATAATTCATCTGAAAATATAATCCTGCGGTGGCGAAAAGTACAAACAGCAAATAAGTTGCCGAACGTAAGATACGCGTTGTTGTTACCGTAAGGATAGAGCAAACCACGATGACAGCTGACAACAGATAAAATACAACTTCATTAATTGTCATTTCCATACTATTTCTTATTAAGTTGTTTCACTAATTTCGCTCTTGTAAAGACTGCATGTTCAAATGAATTTTCAAAACAGATTGCATCGTGCGGACAAGCCCTTACACACATCTGACAAAACATGCAGGATCCATGATCATACATATATCTCGTCAATACTTTTTTCTTTTTTCCTGTTTCTTCATTTACTTCAGTCACACTTTCAATGTGGAGAGTGCCATTGGGACAAGCTATTTCGCACAGTCCGCAAGCAATACATTTATGATTACCTTCGGCATCATGGGGCATTGTCAATGTCCCTCTGAAGCGATCAGCAATGACCAGTGTCTCTCTGTTCTCAGGATAGCATTCGGTCGTCTTTTTGCGGAAAAAGATACGCAACGTAACTTTCATTCCGATTAAGAGTGACTTCAGCCCTTTGTAGAAGGAGACAAAATATTCTTTAATACTATTCATACCTCTTTAATTAGTAATTAATACCTATTCATGAATGATCAGAAATGCAAACCGAAGACAACGATTATTACCATCAGCATCAGGTTAATCAAATTGATCGGAAGCAAATACTTCCACTCCAATCGGAGCAACTGGTCAATACGCAATCGAGGAAATGTCCATTTGAACCACATGATGATAAATATCATCACTGCAACCTTTCCGAAAAACCATAAGAGCGATGGAATATAGTCCATGATCATATTAAAGTTATCGAATCCGGGAATGTGCAAAGGCATCCATCCGCCCCAGAAAAGAGTTGTTGCTACAGCTGCAACCACAAACATATTCAGATATTCTGCCAGATAAAAGAATCCAAACTGGATACCGGAATACTCTGTATGATAACCTGCTGTCAACTCTGAGTCTGCTTCGGGAAGGTCAAACGGGCCACGGTTCGTTTCTGCCGTACCTGCAATCATATAGATTACAAATGCGATGAATGCCGGAATATGTCCTGTAAATATAAACCATCCGTTTGCCTGATTCTCCACAATCGTAGAGAGCTGCATACTTCCACTTAGCACGACCATGGTCAGGATGGTCAAACCGATAGAGAGTTCGTAACTGATCATCTGGGCGCCACTTCGCATGGCTCCAATCAATGAAAACTTATTGTTACTACTCCATCCGGCAAGTAAGATACCTACTATTCCAATGGAAGAAACAGCTAGCAGAAAGAAGATACCGACATTGAAATCAAGAATCTCCAATCCTTTTGCAAAAGGTATACAACCAAAAGCGAGAACCGAAGAGATGATGACAATAAACGGAGCAACCCGAAAAAGGAATTTATCGCTATGGTTCATATCGATAAGCTCTTTTATCAGCATCTTTACCATATCCGCCACAGGCTGGATCAATCCGTAAGGACCTACACGATTGGGCCCGATACGGCACTGAAACCATGCACAAATCTTCCGTTCACCATATATAAGAGCCAGCGCTATGAGCGCATACGCTGTCAAAAGGCATAAGCCGACCAATAAGAACTCTACAAGTAAAGCCGCCTGATCCGGAAGAAAACTTCTCAATAAAGTATCTACCCATTGAGTAACTACTGCAAAATCAAACATAATTATTATCTATCTATATCAGGTACAACATAATCCAACGTTCC
>DATCIB010000049.1:0-4340 GCA_036508045.1 Bacteroidales bacterium | reverse complement strand
CAGTGCCGACTTTGTGAAGATGCTTAGAGAGTTCCCGTTCAACCGGATCAGTATCGGAATCCAGAGTTTGCAGGACGACGAACTGATAATGCTTAACCGACGCCATACTGCGGCAGAAGCAATCGCTGCTGTCGAACAGTGTCGTGCCGGTGGATTGGACAACATCAGTATCGACCTCATGTATGGTCTGCCGGGACAGACATTGGAATCATGGGATGATACGCTGCAACAGGCACTTCAACTTCATGTGCCACATATCTCTGCCTACCATCTCACGTATGAAAACGGAACCAGACTTTGGCAACAAAAGGAAAAAGGTGAAGTGATTCCGGTTACAGAAGAAACTAGTCTGGAGATGTTTGAATTGCTGATAGACCGGCTTGAAGCTGCCGGATATGAGCATTATGAGATTTCAAACTTTGCCTTACCGGGCAAAGCTTCCCGACATAACTCCTCGTACTGGAGGGGCATTCCCTATCTGGGAGTTGGTCCTTCCGCTCATTCATTTGACATTGTATCGCGTCAATGGAATGCCGCTTCGCTCTCACAATGGCTGGGAGGAATACAGTCTGGAACCGGTAGTTTCGAACGGGAAGAACTTGATGAAGAGACGCGCTATAACGAAATGATCATGACCTCCCTGCGCACTTATTGGGGACTTTCACTCAATGCTATCGAACGGGAATTTGGAATGAAGTATCGTTTATATTGCCTGGATAATGCTTCTGAGCATCTTAAGCACGGTAGGCTTTCCTTGCAGGGAGACCGCCTGAAGCTGACCCGTGAAGGAATCTTTGTATCCGACAGTATCCTCTCCGACCTGGTGTTTGTAAGATAATCCTTTGGTATTGTCACAAAAAGCAGTTACATTCGCAAAAAAGTTAAATATGTCACGCACGTTCATTTTGTCAATTCTTGCCCTCTTGTTTATTTGTACGGCAACAAAAAGTGCAGAGATTTATCGCACCGAAGGTAAGATCCCCGGTATACATTCGCTTCTTGTACGTCACTCGGAAGACTGGATGCGACCTCCTATCCTTATACAAGATCAGGAAGGGAAAATAGAGATTGGCTTCGATGAGTTTTCGCTCAACTATCGTGATCTCTATTATGAAGTAATCTATTGTGAAGCAGATTGGACACGCTCCCGGTTATCCTCTCTCGATTATATGGAGGGGTTCAATAATATTCAATTGCGTAGCTATGCCACTTCGTTCAATACAAGAAGGGATTATACCCACTACAAACTGACTCTTCCCAATGAAGAAGTTTCCTTTAAGTTATCAGGCAACTATGTCGTACGCTTTTATGATCATGATACTGAGGAAGAGCTTGTCACTGCCTGCTTTTCTATCGCTGAGAATCAGGTGTCAATATCCGGATCCGTTGAGATTGACACAGATGTTGCTTTCCGAAAAGACTATCAACAAGTAACCTTCTCCATTAATTATCCGAAATACAACATCAACAATCCGACGAGTGAATTAAAAGTTTTTGTGCAGCAAAACAGAAGACCTGATACAGAAGTCACCGGGTTTCAACCAACCTTTTTACAAAGCAACAAACTTGTCTTTCAGCACAAGAAAGAACTTATTTTTGAAGCATGTAATGAATATCGCCGTTTTGAAATGGTCACTACCAACAACATAAATATGGGTGTTGAGAAGATGGAATATATCGCTCCTTATTACCATATTGAGTTGCAACAACCTATCACCAACCGTCCTCTTGCCGGATACGTTTATAATCAGGATCTGAATGGCCGCTCTTTCATCCGTTACGACAAAGCAACGAATAGTGATGTGGAAGCGGATTATCTCATGGCTCACTTTCGTTTGCCCATGCAACAGGTCATTGATGGAGAGATGTATGTATCAGGTGAATTTGCGAATAATCTTTATACCGACTTCAACCGTATGGCGTATAATGAGTTATTACAGCAGTATGAGGCTGTATTACCTATGAAACAAGGTGTGTACGATTATCAATATATTTTCGTGCCGAATGATGGTACTCGTGGCACTACGAAATACACAGAAGGTAATTACTACGAAACGGAAAACGAATACCTGATCATGGTCTATCACCGTCCGATGGGTGGTCGTTACGACAAACTCATAGGGTATAGTATCCTGCAAAGTAACAGTAAATGAAAGAATATACCTGGAATGACTGGCTTCCGACTACCAAAAAAGAACTTGAAGCCAGGGGTTGGGACTATGTGGACGTAATACTCTTTTCGGGTGACGCGTACATTGATCACCCTTCTTTTGGCGCGGCGGTGATCGGTCGTGTGCTCGAGTCTGAGGGACTTCGGGTGGTTATTATTCCTCAACCAAATTGGCGGGATGATCTACGTGACTTTAAGAAACTGGGTGCTCCACGCCTCTTCTTTGCTATATCGGCAGGTGCGATGGACTCGATGATCAATCATTACACGGCCAATAAGCGGTTGCGCTCGGATGATGCTTATACTCCCGATGGGCGTGCAGGTATGCGACCGGATCGTGCCACCATCGTCTATTCAAAGATTTTAAAAGAACTTTATCCTGATGTTCCTGTCGTTATTGGTGGTATTGAAGCTTCACTGCGACGTGTCACACATTACGATTATTGGGAAGACTGTTTGCATCCTTCCATACTGATAGACAGCAAGGCTGATCTGCTGATTTATGGCATGGGTGAAAACCCTATGCGTGAAGTGGTACAACAGATGAAAAACGGAGCTTCAGTCAATACGCTTCGGGATATTTCCCAAACGGCTTACCTTACTCCTGTTGCAGACTTTGAAACTTCTGCAGAAGATTGCAAACTGGCTTCTCACGAAACTTGTTTGCAAAACAGACTGGCTCAGGCCAAGAACTTTCGCTGCATCGAAGAAGAGTCCAACTCTATTCATGCCAAACGTATTGTGCAGCAGTGTGGCGATCAGATGGTTGTAATTAATCCTCCCGGACCATTGATGACTACCGCCGAACTGGATGCTTCTTTTGATCTGCCTTATACCCGTCTGCCCCATCCTAAATATAAAGGCAAGACCATTCCTGCTTTTGAGATGATTAAGTTTTCTATCAACCTCCATCGTGGTTGCTTCGGAGGGTGTGCTTTTTGTACCATCTCTGCGCATCAGGGTAAGTTCATTGTTTCCCGTTCGAAGGAGTCTGTTGTCCGAGAAGTGAAAGAGGTCATAGAGCAACCTGATTTCAAAGGTTATCTGAGTGATCTTGGCGGACCATCGGCAAACATGTATCAGATGCTGGGAAAGGATCTTACTGTCTGTGAGAAATGCAAGAAACCATCGTGTTTGCATCCTGTGGTTTGTCCGAATCTCAATACCGACCATCGTCCGTTGTTAGCTGTTTATCATGCTGTGGATGCCTTGCCGGGTATTAAGAAATCCTTTGTGGGTAGTGGTATCCGCTATGATCTGATGCTTCATAAGCAGAAAGATGAAGCACTGAATAAAGCAGCATCTGATTATACCTCCGAACTGATACGCAATCATGTGTCAGGAAGACTAAAGGTTGCTCCGGAACATACGTCAGACAATGTCTTGAAACTGATGCGGAAGCCCTCATTCGAACAGTTCCAGCAGTTTAAACAGAAATTTGATGTATACAACAAAGCTGCCGGACTCAAGCAGCAGCTGATCCCCTACTTTATCTCTTCCCACCCGGGCTGTCATGAAGCGGATATGGCCGAACTGGCGGCTGAGACGAAAGAGCTTGACTTCAAGTTGGAGCAAGTGCAGGATTTCACTCCTACGCCGCTCACTTTAGCTTCAGAAATGTATTACACAGGGGTACATCCCTATACATTGGAGAAGGTATATACCGCCCGTACTAAGGAGGAAAAGCTGGCACAACGACAATACTTCTTCTGGTATCTTCCTGAAAACAAACGGCAGATCGGCATGGCACTCCGGCGCATCGGACGGGTTGATCTGGAAAAGAAACTCTATCCTGTTCCCAACTTCAGAAGAAACCGGTAATTACTCTTTATATAGAAAACAGAAAAGGCAGCTCCCGATGAGAGAGCTGCCTTTTATATGTGAGGAAATTAGCTTTTAAAACAAACTATATGTAAGAGTCAATCCGGCCATTACGATTGATACCATACTCATCAATTTGATAAGGATGTTCAAGCTTGGACCAGATGTATCCTTAAATGGATCACCGACGGTATCACCGACAATAGTTGCTTTATGCACATCGCTGCCTTTGCCACCAAGGTTGCCTTCTTCCACATATTTCTTTGCATTATCCCATGCACCACCTGCATTGGCCATAAATACTGCCAGTACAAATCCGGTGCTCATACCACCCATCAGTAAACCAAGC
>DATCIB010000048.1:0-5840 GCA_036508045.1 Bacteroidales bacterium | reverse complement strand
ATGGAAGAACATTTGGTGGAAGGTGCTTTGTATGCCAAAGGAGGTGACACTATTCATATTCATTTCACTGTCTCATCAGAACACCGAACTGTATTTGAGAAACTGTCTGCTTTGAAAAAAGGAGAGTACGAAAATATGTTTGGCGTGAGTTATAATATCACCTTCTCTGAACAAAAACCGAGTACAGACACTATTGCAGTAGATATGGACAACAATCCTTTCCGCGATGATGCTGGCAAACTGGTCTTCCGTCCGGGAGGTCATGGGGCTCTGATTGAAAACCTCAATGATCTGAACGCTGATGTTGTATTTATCAAGAATATTGACAATGTGGTGCCCGACAACTTCAAAGGGGCTACTGTGAAATACAAAAAAGTCATTGCAGGCAAACTGATCGAGTTGCAAGAGCAGAGTTTCAAATATATTCACTTGCTGGATAGTGGTAAGCAAACCCGCGAACAGATGATCGAGATTGCACAATTCCTGCAACGCAAACTTTATACCCGTAACCCGGATCTGAAGTTTCTGGAAGATTCCACCCTTGCTCTGTATCTGAAAGAGAAACTAAATCGTCCGATTCGTGTATGCGGCATGGTCAAGAATACTGGAGAGCCCGGAGGAGGCCCATTTCTTGCCCTTAACTCCGACGGCACCATCTCTCTGCAGATTTTGGAAAGTTCACAGATTGACCTCAAAGATCCTTCTAAGAAAGAGATGTTTGTGAATGGCACTCACTTCAATCCGGTCGATCTCGTCTGTTCACTCAAAGACTATCAGGGAAAGAAATTTGATTTGACTACTTATGTGGATAAGAACACCGGATTCATCTCGGGCAAATCAAAAAATGGCAAAGAACTCAAAGCACTTGAGCTTCCGGGGCTGTGGAATGGAGCCATGTCCGACTGGAACACAATCTTTGTTGAAGTACCTATTGAGACATTCAATCCCGTGAAAACGGTCAACGATCTGTTACGTGAACAACATCAGTAACTCACCCCATAACCAACACAAGAAAGGCTTTCAGATCACTCTGAAAGCCTTTCTTGTTATTTAGTAAAAGCGAAAATCGTTATCTCAGGCGATTCAGTGAACGGATCAACGCCTCATCTCGGCCAATCGCTCTAAGAGCGAGATACTCCAAAATCAAGCAAATTAATGGCATTCCTACGACAAACTTCAAATGCAGATCCGCTTTAAGTTCGTCTTTAAACAAAAATGCCAAAAACCCGAATACCAGATAAAATCCACCAAGCAATAGCATTGAAAATACACCAAGACGCATCTGCAAAACTCTCTTCTTGTACAGAAATAGCTCAACCATAGCCAGCAGAGTCACTCCGAGGAGCACTACCAATAATCCGGCAGTATTCATAACCATTCCATCTTCAACCTTGAAGCTGTAAACCCCGGATGCTGTCATCTCATAAATCGCCTTATCAGCTGCACCAATAAACTCGGCCAAAGGGAAGATTGCTGTCAGAACTGAAAAGCAGATAACCAGCAACAGATAAACAGACTGAATTCTTTGAATCATGATCAGATCGGCTTAAAGTTTCTCTTTCTCCTTCGCCGGATTGCGATAATAAATTTTATCTTCAATATATTCCTGTACCGCAATTAAATCAGGTTTTGGTAACTTCTCATAATAACGTGAGATTTCGATCTGTTCTCTATTCTCAAACACTTCCTCCAGATTGTCATTATAAGATGCAAATTCCTGCAATTTCTTCTGAAGATCAGTCTTCATCTCAACAGCAATCTGATTTGCGCGTTTACCAATAATTTCCACCATCTCATATCTATTTCCTACAGGTTCGGAAAGAGATACTACATCTCTGGTAATTGTATTACTCGGAGCATTTGTTTTTTTGTAGTCCATTTATTGTTCAGTTTTTGTATCTTTAGTAATTTTCTTTGAAGATTTATCAAACATCGACTTCGCTTCGTTCAGATTAGCTGATTCCGGATAGTCGTTTTTATATGCATAATATTCATCTATCACATCCCGAAAACGTTCTTCTTGTTTTTCCTCTACACTCTGCTCAGCCATAGCATACTTAGCTTTCAAAATATAAAAAGAAAACTCTTCCTTGTATTTCGAATAAGGGTACTCTTGCAAAGCATTCTTTGCCGTCACAATAGCAGACAAATAATTATTTCCGAGATAATTGCCCAGGTTGTAATAGAGTCTTACATTATTCAAAGCCTTCTCTGCCAGTTGTTCCTGCAATTCAAAAAGCAAGTTTCTGGCCTGATCGGCTTTTTCGCTCCTTGGATAATATTCGAGGAAAGTCTGCAACTCTTCAAGTGCCTGAAAGGTTGACGACTGATCCAATCGTGGATCAGGTACATCTTTATAATAGCAGAAAGCAGCATTGAAACGTGCTTCCTCACTATATTTTCCTTTCTGATATGCCGTGTAATAGCTGGTATAATAATGGGAAGCCATCACAAAGTCTTTCCTTTTTTCATACGACTTTGCCAACATATAGAGAGCCTCTTCCCCTTTTTCTTTTCCTTTAAAAACAGGAGCCAGTTCTTCAAACAGAGTGATAGCCCTTGTGTACTTTCCTGACTGATAATACTTATGAGCATAATCATATTTCAGATTATAATCATTGCTCTTGAGAAGCTTACTATACTCTCCACAAGAGGTAAAAATCAACAGAAAAACAAGGAGATAGAAATATTTTCCTTTCATTGTTCGCAAATAATGTGCAAAGTTAGACAATCGCTTTGAATTGAGAAAGCAATTCATGGTTTTTAACCGGAAGAGGGTAAAAAAGAACCGGATAGGAAGACAAAGAGTTCTTCATCTTCCTTTCATATTAGTCTTTAGAGACGATAAAGATCACTGGCGGCAAGCAATTGAAGTTTGGCTTCCTGCAATATCTTGATGCAACGTTCAATATCGTCCGGTCTGATGATTACATTCGCTGTTTCATCATTGGCAAAGGCATACATATATTCAAAGAACACGCCCTCATCAGAAAGAAGTTTTAAGGCCTTAGCCAAAGCACCCGGTGTATTCGGGCAACTCAGGCACAGCACGTCTGTCAGTTTGGCGGCAAAATGTTCTTCCTTTAAGATCTTATATGCCTTCTCGGGATCGGAAACGATCATACGAAGAATACCAAACTCCGAGTTTTCAGCAATACTGAAAGCTGTCAGGTTAATCCCCGCTTCCCCTAAGAGAGAAGTAACCTCTGTAAGTCTTCCCGATTTATTCTCGAGGAAGACAGAAATCTGTTGTGCTATCATTGTAGCTGCTATTTGAAAGTAATTATTTTAGTTTTCTATTGTCAAATACCCGTTTTGCTTTTCCGGTACTTCTCTCCAACGAACGGGGTTCAACGATCATCACTTTTACTGCAATTCCTAAAACACTGTTCAACCGGGAAGAAAGTTTCTTATTTAACGCAATAATGTCATTCATATTGTCTGAATAAGCCTCCGGACGAGCCTCAACTTTCAGTTCCATGATATCCAGGTTATTGATCCGATCCACATATATCTCATAATGAGGCTCAAACTCCGGCATCTCCAATATCACACTTTCTATCTGTGATGGAAATACATTCACACCACGGATAATCAACATATCATCGCACCGTCCGAGAATACGATCCATCTTAACCAATGTGCGTCCACACTCGCAAGTGCCATAATGAAGGCGGGTAAGGTCTTTCGTACGATAACGAAGTAAAGGCATACCTTCCTTGGTGAGATGGGTAAATATCAGTTCACCTTCTTTATCCTTCACCGGTTCAGAAGTGACCGGATCGATGATTTCCGGATAAAAGTGATCTTCATTCAAGTGCGTGCCATTCTGACATTGGCACTCAAAGCCCACACCAGGGCCAGCTATCTCGCTCAACCCATAGATATCATACGCTTTGATCTCCAGTTTCTGTTCCAATTCGCGACGCATGTTTTCCGTCCAGGGTTCAGCTCCAAAGATGCCATATTTGAGTTTGAACTCTTCTCTTGGTACACCTGAATCCTTGATGTAATCAGCAATAAAGAGAGCATAAGATGGTGTACAGCATAAAGCCGTCGAACCAAAGTCGTGCATTATCTGTACCTGTTTTTGTGTATTACCACTTGACATAGGTATGACCGAAGCACCAATATGTTCAGCTCCATAATGGGCTCCCAGTCCACCGGTAAACAATCCATAGCCATATGAGACTTGAAACAAGTCATGTTTAGTTGCACCATACGCAGTGAAGCAGCGTGCCAGACATTCTGACCAAGCCGTGATATCACGACGGGTATAACCCACTACTGTCGGACGGCCGGTCGTGCCTGAAGAGGCATGGATACGGACGATCTCCGACATTGGAACAGCCATGAGCCCGAAGGGATAGTTATTACGCAAGTCATCTTTAGTTGTAAAAGGAAGTTTGACAATATCATCTATATCGTTGATATCATCCGGAGTGATTCCCATCTCCATCATTTTCTTCCTGTAAAAAGGGGTATTGGCATAGACATGTTCCACTACCCTCTTGAGTCTGATACTTTGCAATTTATGCATCTCATCAGCACTCAAAGCCTCCATTGTCTCATTCCACATCATAAGTTCTTGTGATCTTTTTTTGTTTCGCTTCTGTTTAAAGCGATAAAAGTACTTATTATTTCCATTATATATCGTACTTTTACCAAAATTTCTCTTCCCCATGGATTTCAAATTAGTCTCTTCCTACCAGCCCACCGGCGATCAGCCCGAAGCCATCGATCAATTGGTGAGCGGTCTGGAAACCGACATTCCTTTTCAGACATTGCTGGGAGTCACCGGTTCGGGTAAGACCTTTACTGTAGCCAATGTAATCGAACGTGTAAATCGCCCTACATTAGTTCTCAGTCATAACAAGACCCTCGCCGCACAGCTATATAGTGAGTTTAAGAGTTTCTTCCCTGACAATGCGGTAGAGTACTTCGTCTCCTATTACGATTATTTCCAGCCGGAAGCATACATCCCCACCACAGGCACTTACATAGAGAAAGATCTCTCCATCAATGCTGAGATTGAAAAGTTACGCCTTGCCACCACCTCTTCACTCCTTTCAGGCCGACGCGACATTATTGTCGTCTCCTCTGTCTCCTGTTTGTATGGCATAGGCAATCCGGAGGACTTCCACAACAGTGTGGTTTCCATTCACAGAGGACTTAAGATTACCCGTCAGCACTTTCTCAGACTTCTGGTTTCCAGTCTTTACTCCCGTAATGAAACCGAACTCAACCGTGGAAACTTCCGTGTGAAGGGAGATACGGTGGATATATTCCTTGCTTATGCCGACTACATCTTACGGGTCATCTTCTGGGGCGATGAGATAGAAAGCATTGAACGTATCGATCCACTAACCGCTACCCGTGAAGAGACTTTTGAAGAGTTTAATATCTATCCGGCCAACCTTTTTGTCACCACTCAGGAACGCATCAACGGCGCCATTCAGGAAATTGAGTTGGATCTGGGACGTCAGGTTGAGTTTTTCAGGGAAGTGGGCAAGCCACTCGAAGCAAAACGTATCGAAGAACGCACGACGTATGACCTGGAGATGATCCGTGAGATTGGACACTGTTCGGGTATCGAAAACTATTCGCGATACTTCGACGGCCGTAACCCCGGCACCCGCCCATTCTGTCTGTTGGACTTCTTTCCAAAAGATTTTCTTGTGGTCATCGATGAGAGTCACGTCACCATCCCGCAGATACGGGCAATGTATGGCGGTGACCATTCCCGCAAGTCTACGCTCATTGAATACGGTTTCCGGCTTCCGGCAGCATTTGATAACCGTCCGCTGAAGTTTGAAGAGTTTGAAGGATTTGACAAACAG
>DATCIB010000047.1:0-5260 GCA_036508045.1 Bacteroidales bacterium | reverse complement strand
TACAAAACGGGTGTCTCCCCAACTGAATACGCTGTATGTCTTGTCACCCACATAGTCAAACAGAGTACGCAGACCGATAGAATAGGCATTGCGGATCTCATGGTTGCCACGCAGGAAGAAAATCGGTATATGGTCGGCTCCGACCGCTTCGGTAAGCTCAGTAAGGAATGCAACGGCATTGCTTTCATCAGAAGGGTCGTCAATACAATCCCCATTAAAGAATACAAAGTCGTAATCAATACCGTTGAGCTGGTTGCAAAGCGTCGTTAGTGTCTTTTTTTGCTTGTGAAGATCGTTGAATATGACGGCTGTAAAGTCTGTCGTCTTCTCTGATGGCAAGGTGAAGGTAGAAAAAGCAGATTGGGCTGTTGCGCCAAATTTCTTACTATAAGCTTGATAAGAAGTTATCTCCCGCGAACAGATGCGGTAGTAATAGGTCTGCTCAGGTTTCAGATTACTGAGACGGATCTTATGCAACGTGTTATTGGATATGACTTGTCCGTCGACAATCGTATGTGCTTTGCTCAACTTAGTGGTATCGGTGCCATATTCCACCCAACTGTAAACAGGAACATTGGTCAACCAGGTAACGGTGATGCCATTGCCGGTAGGGTTTTGCAGATAGGGCTTCGTACGAAAGATGGAATCTGAAGCAACGAGCGATGTGGTAAGGAGTAAAAGAAACAGGGTCAGTGAGAGTTGTGTTGATGTGCTTGTTTTCATACTAGGATTACTTTAGATTTCGGCGTCGAAGATAGGTAATTATTCAGAACAGATATTCATTGTCAGACTCTTTAACATTGCATAAAGAGAAGTCCGGATATACGAGGTGTATATCCGGACTTCTCTTATATCCATACATAGAATTTATTTGATCAGCTCACCCAACTTGGTAATCAAAGCTTCACCACGAAGGTCCTTTTCGATGATCACACCTTGTGGGTCGATAAGTACAGTGTGAGGAATACCACGTACCATATACAGCGTTGAACCTGCATTCTTCCATCCGTTCAGATCGGACATCTGTGGCCATGTAATGTTGAGATCTTTGATCGCCTTCACCCATGCATCCTTATTGGTGTCAAGGGATACTCCTACTACTTCAAGACCCTTCTTGCTGTACAATTTATATGCATTAACCAGATTAGGCATTTCACCCACACAAGGTCCGCACCAAGAAGCCCAGAAGTCAACCAACACGTACTTACCCTTTCCTGCAAAGTCAGAAAGTTTAACAGCCTTATCATCCGTAGTCTTCAACTCGAAATCAGTGAATGGCTGACCGACAGCCACTTTTCTATTAGCTTCAATATACTCTTTTGCATCAACAACAGCCTTCTTTGTTGCAAATTTTGCAGGTACCATTGCCATCAGAGAATCCAATTCGCCCAAGGTATAAACGGAACCGGTAGAGATACTACCTAATATTGTTAATCCAAAAAGATTATCCAGGTTATCAGACACCGCTTTTTTCATGCTCGCGTTAAATTCGTTGAAAGCCGCCTGTTTTTGTTCGTCAGGGAGGTTCCCGTAAACGATTGCAGATAAAGAATCAATCTTTGTCTTGAGAGCAAAAGAGAGATTATTCAATGGAGTGCCCATAATTGAATCTTTTCCACCGAGTACCATCGTAATTTTCCCACTCTCCAAGAAGAAGTCTACTTGATTGTTCTTTCCCTGAACCTGCGGTAACTCCACAACTGCATTAACAGCTGAATCCTGAATACCTTTAAATGCAAAGACACCTTTCTGAAGTATGGCAGAGTCAATCTTTTCCATATTTCCGGCAACTTCTTTCTGCAAAAAGACCACACTGCTATCAGGATACTGTTCGGCAGGAACTGTACCGGATATTGTATACGCATTTTTATCCACACACGCTGTCATTGCCAGCGCAGCCAACGAAACAAGACAAATTGATTTTTTCATAATTCTATGTTTTTCAAATGTTAAGGGAATCCTTCACTGCTTGTATCCTGCATTTTGATGCAGCGACTACATCGTCATACTCTTCTCTGGAGGAAAGCTTGTCTTTCAGTTCGATATAAAACTTAATCTTTGGCTCTGTTCCGGAAGGGCGAACGGAGACTTTCGTCCCGTCTTCGGTAAAATATTGAATGACATCCGATGTCGTCGGCATGTCCATGATACTCTTTTCTCCTGATTCCATATCTGTGTCATACAACGTCTTGTAATCCTTAATCTCAGAGACTCTTGAACCAGCAATCTCCGTGGGTGGATTGGCACGAAATCCTTGCATCATACGGGCGATCTCTTCTGCACCGGACTTACCTTTCTTAACCACAGAAATACCGCATTCCATCGAATAACCATATTCCACATAGATATCAAGAAGCAAATCAAAGAGGGTCTGTCCATTCCCTTTGGCCCATGCGGTAACCTCAGCCATGAGCGCACAAGCAGAAACAGCATCCTTATCCCGCACAAAATCTTGCGCCAGGAAGCCATAGCTCTCTTCTCCTCCACCAATATACTGCTTCAAGCCTTCATTTTCACGAATGACGGCTGCGATCCATTTGAATCCGGTATAGCAGTCGAAACACTCCACTCCCTGCTTGTCTGCTATCTTTTTGATCAGTTCGGTGGTCACAATGGTCTTTACGATATATTCTTTACCGGTAAGACGTCCGAGCTCTGCATTTCTTCTCAGTATATAATAGATAAAAATGGATGCGATCTGATTACCATTGAGCAGGATAAACTCTCCTGCGGTATTCTTGACAGCCACGCCCATACGGTCAGCGTCAGGATCGGATGCGAGCACCAGATCAGCATCTTTTTCAACTGCTTTCTTAACGGCCAGAGCCAATGCTGCCGGTTCTTCAGGATTGGGTGAAACGACCGTCGGAAAGTCGCCGGACACCACATCTTGCTCTTCCACATGAATGACATTCTTAAAACCAATTTTGTTCAGTATGGCAGGGATCAGGCGAACACCAGTGCCATGAATCGGAGTATAAACAATCTTCAGATCAGGCTGTGCGGCAATACTATCGGGTGATAAGGATATGGTAGTGATCTTATCCAGATAGAGGGTATCGATCTCTTCCCCGATCATTGTAATCAGTTTCTTATTCCCTTTAAATTTGATATCAGCAGCCGAACGCACGGAATTGACTTCGGATATAATATTCTTGTCATGAGGAGAGACAACCTGCGCTCCGTCTTCCCAATAGCACTTGTAACCGTTATATTCTTTGGGATTGTGAGAAGCCGTGAGGATGATTCCGCTCTGAGCTTTGAGCTCACGGATGGCAAATGAAATCTCCGGCGTCGGACGAAGGTCGTCAAATAGATAGGCACGAATGCCATTGGCAGAAAAAATATCCGCTGAGATCTCTGCAAACTTACGGCTGTTGTTACGGCAGTCGTATCCGATCACTACTTTAATCTCTTCCAACTTTGAGAATTCCTTCTTCAGATAGTTGGAAAGCCCCTGGGTAGCTGCACCCATGGTATATATATTCATTTTATTGGAGCCTACGCCCATGATCCCACGGAGTCCACCTGTGCCAAATTCAAGATCTTTATAGAATGCTTCTATCAGTTCGGTCTTGTCATCCGCATCCAGCATCCTCTTCACTTCTTTTCTGGTTTCCTCGTCGTATTCAGCCGACAACCAGTTTTTTGCTTTGTTTATTACCTCTATCAACAATGATTCTTGTTCCATAATTCAATTATCTTATACAATTTCAGAGTGCAAATATACGAATTAATAATTACCTGACCATTCTTTTTATAGTTTCTTGTGGTAGTACTGCGGTTCACTTCATTTCCTTGACTTTCAGCCTTTCCCCGTTTTCTTTGACAATAGATCTGTAATATCTTTCATCATATCCAGGTTGATCGGGAGGAGCAGTATGACCTTCCGGTGTCAGAAGGAAATGTCCGTTGTCCACTTTCTTTATATTGCCGTCAATATATCGAACAAGCAAAAACTCACTGAGTTTCTTCCAGCGGTCAAAAGCATATTGTGCTTTCATAAGGGTTTGCTCCGTTATATATTGTGAGCATTGCTCTTTATCTTTATTATAGAGCATTTCGGCATACTGATCGGTCACTCCAATATCCTGATTGAAGAATGTCTCCAACTCCTTCATGACGGGATGGATATCCTGCATCATCACTGAATAGCGGGAATAGGCCATATTTGCGACCTGATTATTGATCCAGAAGAACGATTGTGACGAATAGGTGGTCAGTGACCCATTGCCGGATGCATAACAGAATGGCACCTGCTTTGATCCACAATAGATAGGGGTATAGACGGCGGTGGCTGCATCATCGACTCCAAACCATAGCACTCCTCCAATCGGATTAGGGATCCAGCTTCTCATCTGAGCAACGAAAGAAAATCCGGTCTGCTGAGTAGCAATGGCACGTTCATTCATATATTCAACGCTGTCCACTTTGTAGGTCAATGGATGCCAGCGATAGGGCAATGCGAAAGGTCCGGCACCCGGATCTTTGGTCATATCAAATTCGGTGCCTTCATAATGATCGCGCATCATGTCTTTGAGATCCTGCGCAGAAAGTTTGACTTTTGGCTTGATATATAAGGACATCGGCTCTTTGGTCTCCCCTTTTATATAACTGAGAGCACTCTCCATATCTGGCTGAAAACGGCGGAAGAAACTCCACACACGAGCTTCACAGACACGGAGGTTCTCGTAGGTAAGCGGACAATAGGCATCCGTAAAACTAAAATCTTTGTTCAGTCCATTGAAATAGTTCTTTTCACGTGCAAAGGATATAACATCAGAGGAATAGATGCAATTATCCTTGTCATTTAAAGGAAAAGAATGAATGCGTGACTGGTTGGCATGAGCGGCAATACAATCATCGGGTATCCGAACGGCCACCCACACCGCTCCTTTTACATCGGGGCCCTTACCAATCATCTCCATGATCCATATTTCATTGGGATCAGCAATAGAAAAAGACTCTCCTGAACTGTAATATCCATGTTCAGAAACGAGAGAAGTCATAATGTGAATAGCCTCACGAGCTGATCTGGATCGCTGAAGAGCGATGTATATCAGACTTCCATAATCGATGCCTCCCTTTGGATTGACCAGTTCGGGACGGCCTCCAAAGATCGTTTCAGAAATGGTCACCTGATATTCATTCATATTTCCCAATACGGAATACGTCTCTCCGACTTGTGGTATCTTACCCAGAAGCTTTCCTGTATCCCAAACATGGATATCAAGCATCGCATCGTTGGGCCATTTTGCAG
>DATCIB010000046.1:0-5436 GCA_036508045.1 Bacteroidales bacterium | reverse complement strand
TATGAATAATTTTCATTCCTGCCAACTAAAAAATCCGAAAAGTCTCTTTAGCTCTTATTTGAGGTACTGATTGTTGATATATTCTCTTGCTGTTTCGATAATTGTATCCAACCCTTTGTCTTCATCTTCTTTCGTCATGCTAACATGAATGTCGGGACTGATACCAAACTCAATTTGTTCCATCTTCGGAGAGAGAGAAAGGGAAGAGGAGAAGCGTACTCCCCATCCGTTTGGAAGTTCGGAAGAGAACGGAAATCCCGAACCTCCCCCTGTTTTGTCCCCCACGATTGTAACATTAGGTAGTTGCATCATCGTGTTTACAAACTCGTTGGCAGCACTGAAGCAGTTGCGGTTGGTGAGCACTACCACCTGTTTGTAGTAGTTGTAAGTACTTGAGGATCGTGGATAAAGATATTTGGGATAAGGTTTTGAGAAGTCTGAGTGTCCTTTGCCGGTCTTATGCGACACATACCCGGTGAGCACTTTCGAGTCTGTAAAACTGGCTGCAATGTTTTGCACATTGGTCAGTTCGCCACCTCCGTTGTTACGGATGTCAAAAATGATCCCTCTGCAAAGAGCGAGACGAAACAGTATATGATCCATATTATATTCCCCTGTTTCATTTTCAAAACTGGAATAGTAGATATAGCCAATGTTGTCGTCCAGGATTGTATATTTAATACCGCCGGAGATATAATAGTCTGTTTTCAGATAATTCTTCTGAATCTTCTCGTCAAAGTTTTCAGGATACGCTTCAAACCACTCCCAATAACGTGCAATATTGAATGAGGTAGATACATTTACATGACCGTCTTGAAGGATATCCAGCATCTCATCCATCAGATTGAGCAGCGATTCCTGCGTCGAAACGTTCTTTACGCGTGGCATGAAAGCGGCGTGTACGCTATCCCAGTTTATCTTTTTAGACTCAAGAAAGCAGTAATGTTCATCGATAATCTGCCACAATGCTTCCATATTTCCAGACGAAGTATTGTTAAATTCATCCTCCTTGTCGCAAGATAACAGCGTCAGTGTGAATAAAAGCAGCGAAATCGGAGGAATGAATCTGAATTCTTTCATAGCTTTGGGAGTTAGTATACAGGGCTTTGGTAACCTGCCGGTTTGGGACGTTTCTTCCCTGAGAAGAAAATTCCTTCTTTGACAAACCCAATGAAGACGGAACTGCAATTGATCTGGGTTTCCAACTGATGTAATTCAGATCTCATGTATGTATTCGACAAGCCGACACGTAATGTAACACTATTGAAAGGAATCTCTGCGGAAAGCATATTTTCCATCTCAAACATATTGTGCAGCGAACTCAGAAGAAAGACCCCTTTATCATTTCCAAGCGTGAAGATTTCGTAGTAAGACTGTCCGTAGTGTGGCGAGAAAGTTATTCCAACGCTTGGAAGGTTGATTTGGTAACGAAAAAGAATAGGCTGATTTCCTATCCTCACCTTATATAATGCAATTCCGGAAAGTGATAGTCCTAGATTAATCTTGGCTTGCGCAGGATTATTGCTGTTACGAATGTTATAAAGACCCCCAACAGTACCTCCGATTAATGCCCCACCTAAGAGTTGCAAAGACGGATCAACAGTCCAGCGATAGTGAGCCCCCCATCGGTAGTTGAGGAAGCCACCCCACATCTCCCCATTTCCGGCTTTGTTATCCATCTTTGAAAAGTCGACTCTGAATAGACTTTGGTAGGAAACATTCTTATAGGAATCCGATAGTCTTATCTGATCATAGATGTATCCCAGATTAAGTCCTTTATAAGATGACGGAGACAAGTACGTGTCCCAAGCGGATCTGCTTCCTATCGAAAATAAATGAGAAGAATTAATGCTTCTGTATTGAATCGCCTCTTTCTCAATCGCCTTACAGGGTAGGGCTATATAGAGCAGAATCAATATCAGTAGTTTGTATTTCATTCGTTATCATCAAATAAACTCATCTGACCAGATTCGTCCTCTTCCAGACTCTCACTGACAGTTGCGTCTTGGTCATCGGAGGAATCTTCTTCCGGTTCGGGTAAACGAAGAGGTTCGAGCTCTTTGATACTCTCGATTTCGAAGGTGCTGATTCTTTTTCCATGTGCCTTAAATCCCTTTACAGCAATAAACTCTTCAATGTCGATAACCAACGTTTCCCGGAAATTATCATTACCTCCAAACTGAGCTTCAAAGCGTGGATATACAGTATCGGTAATAAGGATTAAACGAGACAAGGTATTGTCGCCCAAGAAACTTTGCTTCTTGTTAGAGTCTTCAAAACA
Organism: Bacteroidales bacterium; assembly: GCA_036508045.1. GTDB lineage: Bacteria > Bacteroidota > Bacteroidia > Bacteroidales > JAQUTK01 > JAQUTK01. The sequence continues at coordinate 3,155 of DATCIB010000046.1, read as the reverse complement.
GAACCTTTTTATGTAAAAAAACTTCGTATCCGCATCATAGAAGGCAGCAGACCATACTTTATTGGAATTAAATTTCTCTATGACTAAAATATTGTCTGTGAAATGATTGCTCAGATCAAAGGACGAAAGATAATAATCACCGGTATTTGTAACAACCAGGATTTGCTCGTCTGAGTTAAACTCTCCGAGATACTCTCCCCGTTCGTCGTAATTTAACCGAAGTACGTCTTTGTCAAACCAGACTTTCCGGCCACCCAAAGTAGAGCCTCCTTTTTGTTTCAAGGTAATCTTGTGCACTTCGTTTCGTGTGAGAAGATTACCCATCGCTAAACGTCCCTTAATGCTTATTTCTCCGAAATCTCTTTCAAATATCAGCGTTTTTAGTCTGAACTTAGGCTTGAGAGTGACACGGACTACTTCTGCTTCTCCATTTGGATTAGCAGTGAAGTATACAATACGTGAACCTGGTTTACTTTGAGTCAGATCATACCACTTGTCCCGTGTCAAGGAGTTGATGGCAAACCGTTTGATATAATATATCCCATCTTTTCCATCTTTATAAATAACATTGAAGATCGTTCGACTGTCGTTTTTCTTGAAAACATTCAGGTAGAGCACATTCTTTCCGATAGACATCTTTTCCGAGACTTTGACAATCTTGTATGTTCCATCCTTGAAGAAGAGTATGATATCATCAATATCGGAACAGTTGCATACAAATTCGTCTTTCTTAAGAGAGGTACCGATAAAGCCTTCTTCGCGATTGATATATAATTTCTCATTAGCTTCAACAACCTTAGTTGCTACAATCGTGTCAAAGCTGCGAATCTCAGTCATTCTCGGGTAATTAGAGCCGTATTTGCTTTTCAACTTAAGAAACCAGTTGATGGCGTATTCAACCAAATGAGCAAGATGATAGTCGATCTGTTCGATATCAGCATTCATCTGTGCAAGAAGTTCCTCCGCTTTTTTCGAGTTAAACTTCAGGATACGTCCCATCTTGATTTCCATCAGTCGGAGAATATCATCTTTGGTTACTTCTCGTACGAAAGAAGGTTTGAATGGAGTAATCCGTTTGTCAATGTGGGCAACAGCTTCGTCCATCGAATTGCTATTTTCAAATTCTTTATCTTTGTAGATACGCTCTTCAATGAATATCTTCTCTAAAGAAGCAAAGTGCAGGGATTCCTGAATATCTCCTTTTTGTATCTCAAGTTCTTTTTGAAGCAGATCTTTCGTGTGAAATGTAGAGTGTATCAACACTTGACTTACATTCAGAAAGTATGGTTTATTATTTTCAATAACGCAACAGTTTGGCGAAATGCTCACTTCGCAATCCGAGAAAGCATAAAGAGCATCAATCGTTTTATCCGAAGAGGTGCCTGGGGCAAGGTGAACCAGAATCTCAACATTTGCCGATGTATTGTCATCCACTTTTCGGATCTTGATTTTTCCTTTGTCGTTGGCCCTGATGATTGATTCTATAACAGAAGAAGTCGTTCTTCCAAATGGAATCTCCGTGATGACTAATGTCTTGTTATCTTGTTTCGTGATTTTAGCCCGAATCTTTACACTGCCTCCTCGTTCTCCATCATTGTATTTGGAAATATCAATATAACCGCCTGTCTGGAAATCAGGATAAAGCTCAAAAGGTTCATCTCTCAATATACAGACAGAAGCATCGAGTAGTTCGTTGAAATTGTGAGGAAGTATTTTAGAAGATAGACCAACAGCTATACCCTCAACACCTTGAGCAAGCAGTAGCGGAAACTTGACAGGAAGAGTGACCGGTTCCTTATTTCGTCCGTCATAGGAGAGTTTCCAGTCTGTAGTTTTGTTGTTGAAAACAACATCAAGCGCAAACTTGGAAAGTCGTGCTTCAATATAACGGGATGCTGCAGCATCATCTCCGGTGAGAATGTTTCCCCAATTTCCCTGACAGTCAATGAGTATTTCTTTTTGCCCTAATTGAACCAAAGCATCTCCAATAGAAGCATCCCCATGAGGGTGAAACTGCATGGTATGACCGACAATGTTTGCCACTTTGTTGTATCTGCCATCATCAAGGCGCTTCATGGAATGGAGAATACGACGTTGTACAGGTTTTAAACCATCATGAATATGTGGTACAGCGCGTTCCAATATTACATAAGAAGCATAATCCAGAAACCAGTGCTCATACATTCCTGAGAGTTGATGTTTGATGGCTTCATTCGATATTTGTGGCACTTGGTATTCAGAATGCGCGGCGTTATCAGCAAAACCGATTGTGTCTTCCTGCTCTTCAGGTAGTTCCTTTTCAGGGCTCTCGTTTATATCTTCTATATTCATAATACTAATATTCGTGCACAAAAAGGGGGATACTCTCCTTTTTTAATTCATGATTAGGATAAAATAACACCATGGAGATGCAAATATACAAACAAAATCGAAAAAATTGAGTTACTTTGCAATCTCAATTTGTAAATAATAATTAAGAGGTTATATACTATGGCACAAGAGGATGTATTTAAGAAGATCGTATCCCATTGTAAAGAATATGGATTTGTATTTCCGTCTAGTGATATCTATGACGGACTGGGTGCTGTATATGATTATGGCCAAAATGGAGTGGAACTCAAAAATAACATCAAGAAATATTGGTGGGATAGCATGGTGCTCCTGCATGATAATATTGTAGGTATTGACTCTGCTATTTTTATGCATCCGACCATATGGAAAGCGTCAGGGCATGTTGACGCTTTCAATGATCCTTTAATTGACAACAAAGATTCCAAGAAACGCTATAGGGCCGATGTTTTGATAGAAGAACAGCTGGCAAAGATGGACGATAAGATTGAAAAAGAAGTGGCCAAAGCTGCGAAAAGATTTGGAGATACTTTTGATGAGGCACAGTTCCGATCAACCAATGAAAGAGTTCTGGAGTATACTAGTAAACGCGAAGCTTTGCACCAAAGATTTGCAAAGGCGTTGAATGATAGTAATTTAGATGAACTTCGCCAGATCATAGTAGATGAAGAAATAGTCTGTCCCGTTTCAGGAACAAAGAACTGGACAGAAGTTCGTCAGTTTAACCTGATGTTTAATACAGAAATGGGTTCGACCAGTGAAGGAGCATTGAAAGTATATCTCCGTCCTGAAACGGCGCAAGGAAT
>DATCIB010000045.1:0-6108 GCA_036508045.1 Bacteroidales bacterium | reverse complement strand
GCTTGCATACGGGCAGTCAAAGCAATAAAGAAGCACAGGAGGAAAACATTCAGCTTATTCATGATACAATTATTAGTTTACAAACTCAATAGCAACAATCTAATGATAATCGTATGCAAATGTAGACACTTCTCGGATCAGTGGAGCGTTTAAATGTTTTCGATCGGTATATCAATGGAAATACCAGGGGGGTCAAATGTTTCCTGAAGGGGTATCATTTGTTATATGACCCACTTTGTGATGGTATTCTGAAGGCAATACACCAAATTCCTCCTTGAAATATTTACTGAAATACTTCGGGTTATTAAAGCCCACCTTATAGGCAACTTCGGAGATGTTCAGCTGACTTTCCTGTAAAAGCAGGGCAGCACGTTTAAGTCGGATCACCCGGATAAATTCGATAGGAGACTTGCCGGTAATCACTGTCAGTTTCTTATACAGATGCCCACGGCTCATTCCCAGATCACGACTCATCTCCTCCACGGAGAGCTCGCTGTCTGCAATATGATCCTCTACATATTTAGTAGTACGCTTGATCAGAAGTTCATCCTGTGAAGTAATTGAGGGTAGTTCAGGTTCAGGTTCAGGATCTATCATTCCTCTCTGAAGAGGAGTAGTTGATTGTTTTAAACGTTGTAGCTTTCTGTCCTTTACCACTCGTTTGACATAGAAATACAAGAGCACAATTAAAAAGAAAGAGGCAATACCATTGAATAGAATAACGGATGTCGAACGCCAGAATGAAGCACGCACCACAATAACAAGTGTTGCCTCCTTCTTGTTCTGGTATCCGTCATTATTCGTAGCCTTCACTCTCAGTCTGTACGTACCTGGAGCGAGATTGCTGCACGTAATCCTATTTCCTTGCGCCTTCTTCCATTCCTTATTGACCCCTTCCAACAGATAATTAAAGCTTACCTTCTCCGGAAGAATGTAATTCATCGTGGAAAAAGAGAGCGTAATCATGTTCTGATTCTTATTCAGCTCAATCCGTTGCGTCATATCCATGGGTGCCAAAAGAATCCGATTGCCATCATAAACAGAATCGACCCGCACCTCCTGATCAAACAACTTCAAACCGGTAAAGACAACGCGAGGCAGTGACTTATTGTAACGAAGGTCCTTGGGACTAAACCGATCCACACCCTGAAGACCACCCATCAGGATCTCACCATCAGAGAGACCGGCAATGGAACGGATATTGAATTCACTGCTCCGAAGACCATCCAGTCTATCATATTTGATCATTGAGAAAGTATAGGTTCCTTCCTGAGGCTGCACATTGACCGTTATAGTACAGATCCCCTTTTGAGTAGTGATCCACATATTCTTGAATTCATCCTCAATGATGCCACAAATGAAAGCATCAGGCAAACCGTTGTTCTCATACAGAGTAGTCACCGCATCGTTCTTCCGGTCCACCACATTTAAACCGTCACGGGTGCCAACCCACAACAATCCGCGGCTATCTTCATAGACCTGATTGATGTTCTGACTTGAAAACCTTTGATTCCCTTCTTTGTTCCCATAAATGAAGTCCGTCTTATTCGTCTTTGGATCGAAAACGGTAATTCCGAGAGCCGTTCCTATATAAAGGATACCATCCCGCCCAATACAGATAGAGGAAATATATTCAGAGGACAACAGACTCTCCTGTCCGTTGTTAAAGGTTACAAAAGAGTTGTCTGAGGGATTGAATCGTTGCAATCCTTTTCCCAGAGTACCGACCCAGAGAGTTGCGGACTCATCCTCTTCAATGGCCCAAATGCTATTATTGGCCGGACTATTCGGATTGGACGAGTCATGGCGGTAATGAGTGAAGCGACCCTCATGATAACAATCCATCCCTCCCTGATAGGTGCCCACCCAGAGTCTTCCATCACGGGAGACACAAAGCGAGACAATCACATTATCCGACAAAGAAGCATCATCACCCGGTTTGTGTTGATAATGGACCTTTTGTCCGGTGGCACGATTCACAGAGAACAGTCCGTTGCCATTCGTTCCAAACCACAAAAGGCCATTCTTGTCCTCCGCAACTGTATTCACATCTTCATCCAGATCTAAGTCAGCAGTATTCTTTGACAGGTCATTGGAACCAAACTTAAACATGCTCTCCGCATAAAACGAAACTCCCATCTTATAACTCCCCACCCACATCTCCTGCTGATTATCAGAGAAGAGTGATATCAAACTATTCTGAGGCAAGGAGTGTTCATCCTCCGGATCGTGTATCAGCGTCCGGACCTTCTTCGTCTTTTTGTCAATAATCGCTACTCCACCGTGATCGGTAGCTACCCATATACGTCCGTTCGCATCCTGCGCTACATCCGTCACAATGTTGCTTGAAAGCCGGTACGCCGCAGAAGGTGCTGTATTGGAATAGGTCCACTGCTTCCGGGTATGATCATAGGTCCATAATCCGGACCCTTCCTTTGTATAGATCCAGTACACTCCTTCGCGGTCGACATAGACCGACATTTTAGAAGAAGAGAGAGAAACTGTATTCGGCAGGTAATCTTCCAGATAGACAAGTGCAGACTTTGACCGGTCCAGACAGGTTATCCGACCATTGGAATAGACCATAATCACTCCTTCGGGTGCCTGAAACATTGAGATCATTGAAGCAGCAGCTAATGTATCAGCGATCATCTCACGGGGGTAAACAATCAGTTTGCCGGAATCTGGTTGAAACTGATAGCAACCAGTGTGCGGTGCATAGCACCAGATGTGCTTCAGAGAGTCCACATAAACACAAGAAACAGATGCAAGTATCCCTCTTTCTTTCAAGTAAGGGGAGAGCCAACTGAAGCGATCCTTTTTTACATCATAAAGAGAGTAACCAGCGCCTGAAAGGATCAGGAGATTACCATCTGAAAGTTCCTGGATGGTTCCTACATAATTATCGGGAAGGGAGGTCGTATCTCCCGGACTGTTTTCAAATATCCGGAAAGAATATCCATCGTAACGATTAAGTCCATAAGCGGTTGCAAACCACATATAGCCACGACTATCCTTGAAGATCTGATTCACCTGACTGTTCGAAAGTCCCTCCTTCACATCCAGATGTCTGAACATATACTTCTCTGCATTCTGTCCGTGCAAACACAAAGGCAGAAGGAGCAACATCAACAGAGAAAATAGATTTTTCATTACGTTACCATAAAGTATAAGATTCCCATGCAAAGTTCGCAAAAAATTAAAGGTTTGCAAATACTTTCCTCTATTTCGCCACCAATCGGGAGGATTTAGCTCCTCCCGATTATAATCGCAACGTTTATTTTTGTTGGAGACCAGCTACTCACTACATCTTTTCAAACAGTTCAATCATCCAGATCCTCTATTACATTGGAATCTACTTTTAGCCCAAGTGCTTTCAGACCCTTTCCATGCTCCCCGAAATAGTGGGACGGAAAGGGTTTATCCCCATGAACAGACGCCCACACATATTTACTAAACATCAATGCGTCTTTGTCAATCAGGTCGGGTCTGGAAAAATCAAGCTTCTCTGTTTTGGGCGCTAAGCGAGCTTCGGTTTTCGACTTCAGCTGGCTCTTGACAGGGTTCATCTCATTTATTGCCACAGCAGGGATTACATGATTGTAGCCGGAATAGTCAGGGATATTTTGAAAACATTGCGTCATCAGCGGAGCAAGTGCCACCAATTGATTCATGGGCCGGACACCAAATATCTGACAAATAGTGTGCAACACCGATGATTGATTGTAAAATGTACTGACGACCGAATCGCGCTTGACGTAAGGGCCGGCCAGCAAACAAAACGAACGATGACCGTCCACATGGTCGGTTCCCGTCTGAGGATCATCCTCATTGATAATCACAACCATGTCTTTCCAAAACGAACTCTTTGAAAGCGCATCCACCACCCTACCGGTTGCCAGATCGTTATCGGCTACATAAGCACGAGGTGTGGGGGCGTTTTCACTATACGAACGCGTATGGTCGTTGGGCAGGTACACAATCATAAACTCAGGGAGGCTGCCCTGTGTTTCGTATTCCGACAAGGCGTTGATAAATGCATCGGCTCTGATTTGATCATTGATATTCATGTCCCAGCCCGGATAACGCATATCACTATATTTGTTCAGCGTTTCAAGGGAGTAAACGCATTTAAATTGAGCCGAATCATTTTTGTTTTTCCACGAATTATAAAAGTCCGTCCAGCTATCACCTTTCACTCTTACCGGAAAATCAAGTTCACCGAAGTTGCGGAAAGAGATACCCTTGCGCAACAAATGATCCCAGATAAATCCGCAACCGGCATAACACAAAGGATCTGTCCCAAAGTCGTAGGCGCAATGTCCGCCAGAAAAGTCTTTCTCCCGATAAGGCGTTGTAATACCTTGAACGGCCCATTGATGACCGTCGCTGGAAAGGATGCCATTGCAATAATAGTTGTCGAGTAGCACATACTTACTCGCCAGCGCATGCGTATTGGGAGTCATCTCTTTACCGAACTCAACCAGTTTAGGTTCACAATTCCCTTTTCCAAAATCGCCCAGCACCTGATCAAACTTTTTATTTTCCTTGATGATATACACCACATGCTTGATGGTGGACGGTTCGCCCGGATTTGCAGGAATGGCTTTGGGAGCAACGCCCGATTGAACAGCTGCCTGAGACCGCAGCAACTCAATTAAATGAAATCCCTGCGAGGCTTCCCGCGTATATGTATCGAGTTCTTTTTTGTCAGTTGGCAGCAATACCTTTTGCAATGCACCTTTCAATGGAACCACATTTCCAATAAAAAGATGCTTGTCGGTCACACAAATAGCACCCGGAAAACCACCCGCCGCTATAAAGCCGTAAGGACCTTCCTCAGGACGAGAAGTATGAATGAGTGCAATGGAATTATTTCCGGCATTGGCAGCATAAAGTATTTTCCCATCTGCACTAAAAGCCAGTCCTGTGGTTAAGCTACCATAAGGCAACGAGGGATCAGGCTTGGTAACAATTGTATGAATCACTTTGCGGGACTTAATCTCAATGACACTTATTCCATCACCGCTGGCATCAGTCACATAAAGACACTTTCCATCGGGCGACAAAATCATCGACTCGGGATGAATGCGGGTAACAATCTCCGCCACTACTTTCTGTGATTTCACATCAATAACAGAAACAGAACCCCGAAGGGCAACCGAACGTTCGTCCACAGCTACCTTTGTTCCGGCCGACTTTTCCGTTTTATCACCTTTCCCCGGCTTGGGACCACCAAAATTACTTACAAAGGCAGTATTTCCATCCTTGCTTATCACCACGGCATACGGACAAACACCCATAGCAATGTTGGAAATCACTTTTCCCTTCACAAGATCGACCACAGCGACCTGGTTGGCAACGGCCAGAGCCACAAAAGCCAGATTATTGCTCAACCCGATTCCCAGGGGGTTGGTGTATTTCTTATTGATGGATAAATCGATGGTTTTTGAATGCGTAAATACCCCCTCTTTACTCACCGTTCCAACATAAAGATTCTTCTGTAATCCGGTGAAATAGACGGTGGAATCATCTTTGGCAATGGCAAGTCCGTACATCGACCCGCCATCATTTTTATCAGGGAAAGCTTCGTTACTGACCACCTTAAAATCGTTTGCATCAACGATGGATAGATGTCCATCTGTTTTGGCAATCAGAAAGTTCTTGTGTCGCACCAGTTGCACACTCATCACACGGTCACCTTCCGTCAAACTAAGACTTGTTCCCGCCGGATGAACCACCTGTCCAACAGAGGAAAGCGTATTGCCCACCAACAGCTTTGTCCAGGAGGAATTGGCAGCTGTATCCACCTTATTGATTGTTTTTTGACGTATGGCATCTTTCACAGGAGCCTTGTTGTCCTTGTGCCGCCCTGCAGCATTATACCATAGGCTGTCCTGTTGCTGTTGCGCTTGCACAACAAAACCCAGCGATAGAAAGACTAAAATAGCTAAACTGCAAAAAGGATTCATGATATTTCGTATTATAATGACACAAAGTTAATAAAAACAGAAGAACCTCAAAGCGTTCTTTCAAATGAAAATAGTACCTTTGAGCCAATCAGGAAAACCAAACAGAAAATTAACCGTTTCATACTAACGATGGATC
>DATCIB010000044.1:0-3916 GCA_036508045.1 Bacteroidales bacterium | reverse complement strand
CAATGGTCCGGGAGCTAGTATATTGCGAACCGTGGACTCTTCATTGCAATAACCGCTCTTATAAAGCATAACGACTTCACCACCTTGTTTGACAAAGTCACTGATCTTTGTAAGCAAACTATCAGAAGCAATATATAAGGGTGGTATAATCAGTAGATTATAGTTACTGAAATCACTCTTTTTATCGCAGGGAATAATATCAACCTCAATATTTTGCTTGTACAATGCATCATAGACCAGTGATATTGGATAATTATCATTATTGCGGTAAGGCATAAACTGCAAACCAAAATAGGAATCGTGGCTGTACAGAATCGCAGTTTTATTCACTTTCTTCAGATTGACCAGCTCCTTCCCTATTTTCTTTAGTTCGCCGGCAGTCTCCTTAAATTCATCGTAGATACGGTTTGGTTGCTGATCATGTCCGAGAATCCCTTTCCAATAAGTCTCCTGCCCATAATGCAGCGTAGACCAGTGCCAGTATTCCACCATATTCGAACCTGAAGCCAGATGGCTGTATACGTTCTGACGCAACTGACCATCATAGGGAGGACGCTGATTTTTGCTGTCCCAACCGATACCTTGCGCATTGGTTTCCGTCACAATATAATTGCCACCGGTCACGGTACGCATAAAATCGCCTGAATAGGCTACCGTTTCACCATCCTGCCCGTCCTGCACATCATGATAGATATTGATAGCCGGATATTGCATCTGTTTGAAACTCTCTACCTGATCTACATTGTGGAAGGCATTCATGAAACAATGGGTAACAAACTGATCTTTCCTTTTGTATTCATTGACGATATCCACCTGCCAGTTGAGAAAGTCTGCCACAGATTTACGGTTCCACCGCTCCCATTCGTTCTTGTATGCCGTACTTGTTGCGCCATCACGGGTGTATAGATCCTCCCATGTATTCACGTTCATTCCCCAGTAATTCCATCCCCATGCTTTGTTCAGAGCCTCCAGGTTATTATTGAATTTATCTTTCAGATAGTTTCTGAAACCATCAAAATAATCGTGATTATTAATGCCGCGGGCTTCACACTCATTGTCCACCTGATAACCGATAATAGCAGGATTCTTGGCATAACGTTCCATCATCTTCCGGATGATACGTTCACTGTAAAACAAATAGGTCGGATTGGTAATATCCATATTTTGGCGGATGCCGTAATGGCTTTGGTTTCCATTGACTTGTTCGGCAAGAACCTCCGGATGGCGTTGTGCCATCCAGGTCGGAATTGAATAGGTCGGTGTACCGAGTATTACTTTGATACCTGCGGCATTGAGCTTTTCAAGTATCCGGTCCATCCATTCAAATTCGAAGACCCCTTCTCTTGGTTCAAAAAGTCCCCACGAGGATTCTCCGATGCGGACGACAGACAGGCCGCAATCCTTCATCATCTGAATGTCTTTGTCCAGACGTTCGGTCGGGTTATACTCGTTGTAATAAGCTGCTCCGTACAAAATATTGTCAAAAACATATTGTGCGTGAACAACAGGAGAAGCGGCACCAAGAAGAGCTAAAAATGCTAATCCTTTAAATAGTTGTTTTAAATTACTCATGTGAATCTCTGTTTTCCGGTTGATAAATGGATTTAATACGCAAATATACACTTTATCTCATATCCCACTGTTTTTTGCATTTAAATTTGTTGTTCAAACGCCCTGTTTGATTGGCTCACTGTTTATAATTGGGATTTTGCGGAGCCCTTCATCTGCTTCCTGCAAGGCGTAAAGATTGTTATTTACTTGTTTTTCTGATATTTATTTCTTATGTTTGTAGTTCACCTCTTTCCTCAAAAGATATTTTCTCACTAAAACGAAACCTATGAAGCTTTTCATTGTATCCAACCGTCTCCCTTTGAAAGTGTGTAAATCAGACTCGGGTGAGTTTCAGTTTACGCGTAGCGAAGGTGGGCTTACCACAGGTCTTGAGTCTGTGACGGGTGGACTGGAAAAGCACTGGATCGGATGGCCCGGTATCTACACAGACAAAGAAGATGAACGGGAAACAATTACAAAACACCTCAATACCTTCAACTATCATCCCGTCTTTCTTGAACCAGACCAGATAGAAAACTATTATGAAGGTTATTCCAACAGTATCATCTGGCCACTCTGCCACTACTTCTTCTCCTTTATCGAATATAAAAGCCAATACTGGGAGACCTACAAACAGGTCAACAAGATCTTCTCGCTGATTTGCAAGCTTCATATCAAGCCCGGTGATATCGTATGGGTACAGGATTATCATTTGATGCTCCTGCCAAAGATGCTTCGGGGTACCATCCGAAATATCAGCATCGGTTACTTCCACCATATACCATTCCCATCCTACGAACTCTTTCGTGTGCTTCCTGAACGTGCGGAAATCCTCAACGGACTGTTGGGAGCCGACCTCATCGCCTTTCATACGCACGATTACATGCGTCACTTCGTCAGCACTACCGAACGGGTGCTTGATCTTCATTTCAAGCTTGACCAAGTACAGTTGAATAACCGGATCGTATCGGTGGATGCCCTTCCGATGGGGATCAATTACAAGCTCTATCACGACGCTGTGCTCAATCCGGAAGTGCAGAAGAAAGCGAAAGAATTGCGGGCTAATCTGGGTTCGAGTAAGGTTATTCTCTCAGTGGACAGGCTTGACTATAGCAAAGGGATTCTTCACCGTCTCAGAGGGTTCTCTTTGTTTCTCAAAAATCATCCGGAATACCGGGAGAAAGTATCCCTTGCCATGGTCATCGTACCCTCACGAGATCAGGTGGATAAATACGCCAGTCTGAAGACATCCATTGATAAAGCCATCAGCGAGATCAACGGTGTCTATGCCACGATCAACTGGAATCCTGTCTATTACTTTTACCATAGCTTCAGTTTTGAAGAGTTGGTTGCCATGTATCACATTGCTGACATTGCATTGGTAACGCCTCTGCGCGATGGGATGAATCTTGTGGCAAAGGAATATGTAGCAACACAGCGCGATACTCCCGGCGTACTCATACTCAGTGAGATGGCAGGTGCATCCATCGAACTGAGCGACGCTGTGATTGTCAATCCCAATGATATCGGAGAGATAGAGAAAGCTATCCTTCAGGCACTGGAGATGCCCGAAGAAGAGCAGAGGAGACGTATGAAAATCATGCAGGAATACCTCTCCAAACATACGGTAAACAAGTGGGTGGCTGACTTTCTGCAAGAGCTTGAGAGCGTGAGGAAGCAGAATGAGGCACTGATTAAGAAAACGATAAAAGAAGATACACTCGTTCAGATACGGAGAAGGTATCACGAGAGTGACAGACGGCTGCTCATCCTTGATTATGACGGGACTCTTGCCGGCTTTAAGAACAATCCGGAGAATGCCATCCCTACCAAAGAGATGATGGATATCTTGGAACGGCTCTGTAATGACGAAAAGAACCATGTAGTCATCAGCAGCGGACGGGATCATAAGACTCTTGAAAGCTGGTTTGGACACCTTAATCTCTCTCTTGCAGCAGAGCACGGTGCTTTTTACAAGGAAAAAGGAGAATGGCATGAAAATGTCCAGACCATGCACTGGGACGAAGAGATCCTCGACACCCTGCAGAAGTTTGTCGACAAGACTCCCCGTTCCAAACTGGAAGTGAAAGAGACGGCCCTCGTGTGGCATTACCGCGAAGTGGATGCCTGGCTTGCCGGTTTGCGCGAACAGCAGCTCATCAACACGCTGATGACACCCTGCGCTCGTCGCGACCTTCAGATCATGCGCGGAAATAAGATTGTTGAGTTCAAATCGCCACGTTTCACCAAAGGCTCGGAAGCCCGCAGACTGTTAGAAAAAGGGCATTATGATTTCATTCTTGCCATGGGCGATGATGTGACAGATGAAGATACCTTTCACGAACTGCCCAAAAATGCTTTCACA
>DATCIB010000043.1:0-3257 GCA_036508045.1 Bacteroidales bacterium | reverse complement strand
AAAAGAATACAATAACACAATTACCGGACAGACGTGGGTTTATCCTGAATTTAAAGGATATTACTCCAATTTCTATGCGGTGAGATTGCAAACAAAAGAGTTGCCGATAACCATCGTCTCTGCGACAAAAGAGTTGTTCCTTCATCTCTTTACACCAGAAAAGCCTGTTCGGTCCGCCGGGGGCGTTAATCCGCCTTTTCCAACGGGTACTATTTCCATTCTTAATTCGATCAGTCCCATCGGTACCAAGTTCTCGCAAGCAAATGAAGAAGGTCCACAAGGAGGAAAGAATCTGTGTAATGGGACTACTTTTGCCGGAAAGATTTATTTTAAATTCGGAGAATAAGCCTTTCGTGCTCATTTATATACTAATATGGCACATAATTAAACTGGTGTAGTCATACAATCACATACTTTTGCATTAATCTGTAGAAGTATGTGATTGTTGTTTTTACATATGTATTTTATACAATATCATTTTTCAATTACGAATCACTTCCTTAAATTAGTTACGAACATGAAACAGACTTTTAATTCTTTTCTGGTAATGATATCACTTCCACTGCTCAAACTCTGGAATAAGACTTCTGCGATAATTATTGGTTCTGCCGCTTTGATCTGGTTCTTAATTCGGGTGATACCTAAACCAAGCAGAGCTTCGTATCCTTGTCAGCAAGCAGCATTTCCTATTGCCAGTGCCTTTGTCATTTGGCTCACCGCAACGCTGTCAAGCATGTATGTCTTCAAAAAGCTAGGGAAGACATTTGCCGGTAACCGCAGGATGGTCTCTATCTGTGGAATTGTCTCTTCAATCGTACTGGTTGGGTGGTTTATGGTATTTCCATCGGGTATTGTTAGCGTTTTGGCGGCTAATGCCTCAGACACTGCCAGATATGTACCTGCTGTGGGATATGACTGGCAGCCGGGGCCCTCTAATCAACCCATCGGAGTTGCTCAAGGTATATATCCGGGTCGTGTAGTTATGGCTCGTAATCCTGAGGCATGCAAATGGGGAGGTAACTGGAAAAAGGAAGAAGACCAGTGGTGGTTGGATAAGAATACGGATGTGGAAGCAATCAGCGAGATGATGTCCGTCACTTTACAAAAACTCACAGCTACCCGTAAAGACAAGGAAGCCTGGAATAAGATCTTTACCTACTACAATTCAAACTTCCGGGGCTTGAAAAATAGAAAGTATGAAGCCGGTGAGGTCGTAGCCCTTAAGATAAATCTGAACAATAGCAGCGACAAGAAAATGGACAATCAGAGCGATGCAACTCCACAGATGGTCCTGGCTATGGTTCGTCAGTTAGTAAATGAGGCGAATGTGCCTCAAAACAATATCATTATCTACGATGTACGACGCAACTTTTTTCCTGCAATGCTGACCACTGTATGGAAAGAGTTTAAGGATGTGCGGTTCCTGCAACAAGATCCTGCAACGAATAATCAACCCCTCAACCCTGCTTATGGAGATCATCACGGCATCGAAGCTGCTGATTGGGTGGAAGGTGTCAGTTATTCAGCCGGTAACTATAAAGATGCCAAACTAATATCCCGTCAGATTAAAGATGCGACTTACCTTATTAATATGGCCATGTTGAAATTGCATGCGTATCCTTATAATTATATGGAAGATGGTGATGAAGGTCAGACAGCAGTGACGATGACCGGCAAGAATCATGCAGGTTCTATAAAGGGTACTCCTGAATTGCATCCGATACTTAACACCAAACAAGAAGGAAAAAAGAATGCATATTCTCCACTGGTTGATCTGGCTGCTTCCCCCAATTTAGGAGGAAAGACCATCTTATATATGTTGGACGGTTTGTATTGCGGTCGCAAATGGCGCAGTTACCCGCTCCATTTCCCCAATCCTCCTTTCAACAACAAGGTGGTTCCCTATGAAAACCCGGAATGGCCTGCTTGTATCCTGGCTTCACTGGATGGAGTGGCGATACAGTCTGTGGGACTTGACATCATGTATGCTCAAAGCAAGAACAACACCGAACCGACCTATCACAATGTGCCACGTATATTGGTGCGCGAGAATGCGGATGATTTCCTTCGCGAAATGGCCACTCCTGATAAGGCACCATCAGGTACGAAGTATATGCAAGGTGGCAAACCTGTCAAGAGTCTTGGTACTTTTGAACATTGGAACAATGATACTGAAATGAAGTACTCCAGAAACCTTGATCCGAAGAAGGGTCGTGGTGTCGAGTTCATCTTTATTCCCTTAGGAAACAAATAAAACAGCAAACAATAAAAATCTGAACCATGAACACAACATCATTCGTTTCCACTTTCAAATCTCAATTGCAAATTGGACTTTTAATTCCGGTTTTCGCTTTTGGATTGAGCCAACAAGTCGTGTCGCAAGTACCTGCTTCAACAGTCGCCAAGCCTTTTGCACCCGCAGTTTTGCCCGGTAATGGTTTGTCACACTTTGATTTCTTTTATGCCGGTGAAGCAAAACAAGAAAATATGTACATCGTCCGTGGTGGTAAGATCGTATGGTCGTATACGCACGATGGCAAAGGGGAGATCAGTGACGCGATGATGCTTTCAAACGGAAATATTCTTTTTGCGCATCAGTATGGTGTCACTGAAATTAGTCAAGACAAGAAGGTGGTATGGAACTATGATACACCCGAAGGTGCAGAGATTCATACAGCTCAGGCAATAGGTAAAGAACTTGTCTTGTTTGTGCAAAACAGCAATCCTTCCAAGATTGTTGTAATCAATAAAGTGACAGGCAAGATAATCAAAGAATTGGCGATACCTTCCGGTAATCCCAGCAGTACGCATGGTCAGTTGCGTCATGCCCGACTTACCGCTAAAGGTACTCTTCTGGTAGCACACATGGATATGGGTAAGGTGTCTGAATATGATTCTAAAGGAAAACAGCTCCTCACGATCGATGCTCCGGGCGTGTGGGGCGTTGAATCGCTAAAAAACGGAAATATATTAATAACTACCAGAAATAAAGTAAGTGAAGTAAATAGTAAATCTGAGGTTGTGTGGGAATACCCGTTAGAAAGTAATGCCACCTTTCTGATTAACTCCCCGCAAGTATCTATTCGTCTAGCGAATGGCAATACACTTATCGGCAACTGGTTTAATCAATGGGGTGATACTCTGGATAAAAACAACCAACCGCTGCAAGCTATTGAAGTAACTCCGGGAAAAAAGGTTGTTTGGGCGTTACGTGCTTGGGATGAACCAACAAATCTGGGTCCTTCAACCATTATTGT
>DATCIB010000042.1:0-7485 GCA_036508045.1 Bacteroidales bacterium | reverse complement strand
TGCGTAGGGTATGGCTTTCGGTGGAAGATCCGGGGGATGCATATCTGGGTGTGAAGCCGGCTGTGGATCAGTTTGGGCAATGGAACCTGGGTGAGTTTGAGGGAAAAGTGCATTCACCGGAAGAGTTGCAGGCGGAATGGGCGAAGGAGGATGCTGCGATAGAGACTTTCAAAAAGGAGGCTCCTGTTCGTTCTCAATATGGGGGATTACTGAAATATACGACGAAGGCTTCGGGCTTTTTCCGTGTGGAGAAGATAGAGGGTAAGTGGTGGTTTGTCGATCCTGAGGGTTACTTGTTTCTTTCGCTGGGCGCCAATGGTACCAGTCCGAATACGGGTGGGAATATGAATCCGCCAAAGGGGGCTTATACGATGACTCCTCCGGAAGGATTTAAACCGTTGTCAAGAGGGCGCAGGGGGGGCGAACAGGTGGTGGAGACGACACCGGCTCTGACGGGACAATGGAACCTCTTTCGCCGGTATGGTGGAGATAGTACGGTAGCGAAGGCGGAACAGAAGGTCGTGGAACGGATGGATTACTGGGGTATGAATACGATGGGAAGCTGGTCGGGGTTGCGTACGAATCCCAGACCGTATATGACTTACTCGCGTGCGGGTGGCACGACCAATATCTTCGGACTGGTGGATATTTATGTGCCCGGATTTAAAGAGCGTGTCGAGGAGTCTATTAAAGCGAATGTGGAGCGGAGTAAGGGGAATAAGATGCTGATTGGCTATTTCATTGGCAACGAGCCTTCGTTTTGTAACCAGGAGAACCGGCTCGCCGAACTGATCATGGAGGCGAATGACACTATACCGCTTAAACAGGCATATCTTGCTTATATCGGAAAGCATGGCGGTGCTTCTTCTGAGAATAATAAGGCGTTTGCCTATGTGACGTTCCGTGAATATGTGGGGATCATCTGTAGTGCGACGCGTAAGTATGATTCGAATCACTTGATTTTGGGTATCCGCTTTGGAAGAGGGGTGCCGGCTAAAGAGGTGCTCAGTATCTCTAAAGAGTATTTTGATGTATATAGTTTCAATGATTATGGCATGAATCCGATGGAGGAAAACAATGTCAATTATGGCACGATGACGGTTGAAGCACCGATTGCAAGCAGTGCTACGCGTAACATATTTGATGAGATCTATAAGGCGACCGGTCTGCCGATGATCATCGGTGAATATCATTTTGGTACTACTGACCGTGGGCTAGGCGAGTCGCTGGTGCGGGTCAACTCGCAGGAGGAAAGAGGTATTGCTTTCCGTAATTATAGTGACAAGGCCTTTTCTCATCCTGCTCTCATCGGACTTTCATGGTTTCAGTGGAATGATCAGGAGCTCTTTGGCCGCGGTGACGGTGAAAATTACAACATCGGACTGGTGGACATTACCGACCGACCGTATCCGCACATGGTGGAAGCTATCCGGTCGGTGGCTCGCGACTGTTACGAGATTCACCGGGGCACACGACCACCTTATTTCAAGCAGCTCTATCGCTATGGTGGCGAATTTCCTGATGTTTGGCAATAAGACTGCTTATCGTCCGGTCCAGATCATCTCATAGATCTGGGCAACGGATCCACTGTTGTTTTTCAGTTCGACGGATTTGATGTTGGTATAGTTTACTAATGGAATGATTGAAATGGAGGAGGTAAAGGTGCCTGCCTTGACTTTCCTGCCGTTGGTATCGATCACGAAAAGGGTGACATTGGTATTGGCATCGGGTGAGGTGAGCAGGGTTACTTTCTCAATGGGAAGAAGGGCTTTGCCCAGGTGGTAGGGTGAGTTCTTCTGATTGAGGATAGCTGTGAAATTGTTCCACAAGAGGGTATTGTTGATACTAATGCTCTCGCCGCCCATCAGCCAGAAGGTGGAATTAAAGTTGCCGTCCATGGCCTGGGAGATATTGTTTTCGGGAGATAGTGACTGAACGGTGGTGAGTGTGAATTGCTTGAGATACATCTCTTTCTCCTGATCTGTCTTGTTGATGAGGCGAACGGCTTTGGCGATGGTGCCTTGCAGATCGCAGGTGAGCAACAGGCTATCGGATACCGCGGTAAGTGGAGTCCAGTTTTGATTGTCACTGGACTGTTCAAGGGTAATCCATGAGTGGTCTGTCGTTCCTGTATTGATGACGAGGCTGACCAGATCGGTGAGTATGGGCAACGTGAGTGTGGCGGATTGTCCGGCTCCTACTTTGATCACTTCATTGGCGGGTGTGATGGATAAGGTCTTTTCGCCGGATACCAGTTGTGATTTGGCTAATTGGCGGATATCGCTGTTCAATTCCGGGTAACTCTGAGTTGCCGGGGCACTCTTCTTGTTATTAATTCCTTCCTGAAGATGATTGTAGAAATCCTTTTCCAGAATCTCCTTGATCTGAACGGTAAGTGGATTCATCACCAGTGAACCGCTCTTTACGCCGGGTTGATAGGGATTCTGGTTGTAGGTCTTGTCAATCTTTTGCATCTCTAGGTCGAGGTCGGTTATGCTGCGGAAATTGTTCCAGAAGAGGAGTCCTTTTTCTTTCTGATAGAGTTTGACGAGTTCCATCACTTTGACTCCTTTCTTGCCCAAAAGGTCAAACTGGAGAAGCCAGGGACGGATCTCTTCAATGAGTTCGTCGTTGTCTCTGCACTTGAGGAGAGCGCTGGAGGCTTCAATCATTTTCTTGTATTCAGCAATCAATGCATCCACGTCTTTGGGGTCAAATTTGCCTTCTGCAAAACCTTTGATAAAACGATCGACAGTCGGTTTGATCTCTGCGGATTCGTCACGACGGTAGCCATGTCCATTGGGTCCGGGATCGGAGTTGTGGGAGGCAAAGACGCGCAGTGCGGCGGCTTCGCTAGGCATCACAGCCTTGATAGCTCTCTCCCAGGAGGGGCCGGACTTGTAGGCTTTCATGTTCCAACAGTATTCTCCCACGCTGAAGAGAGCCAGTTTGGAGGCTTCGGCACGTTCCATCGGATTGGCTACAAACCCGGACATCTTGGTGGCAATGTCGGTGTCCAATCCGTAGGAAGGTCCCATCAACAGGTGATCGCGCACGTAGTCGCTCACGGGGAAGTTCCACCAGATATAGGCCGGGCGCTTGATGCGGGCATTGATAGAGTCCAGTCCAACAGAAGTGATGTCGGAGATCACTTTGTCGCCGGTCCACATGATATGAACCGAGGGCTGGAGTGTTTCACCCAAGATGTCCAGATAGCTGCCTTTGGCCGGGTTGGACCATGACTTGTTGTATTCTGTCGGACACATCACCAGCGGTGCGACGTCCTTTTTCTTTTGGATAAACTGTGTGTTGATATAGTTGAGCAGTCCGGCTTGCTTCTCCGGGTTGGTGCCCTCACCACTGATGTCGTCAAAGAAGACAGCAAAAGCACGGACTCCCAGGGTGTACATACTGTCAAACTTGGCAATCACTGCGTTGCTGTCGGCGGCATTCCACCGGATATCTTTACCCGGGTGGATGGCCCACACGAAGTTGACCTTGTTTTCTTCGGCAATCTTAGCCAGTTCGCTGATCTGCGCGGCTTCTTTGGCCGGATAGGGCTGACGCCAGTTTGGTGAACTATGGTAAGGATCGTCTTTGGGACCGTAAATATAGGTGTTCATGCGCACCTGTCCCATGAAATTGAGCAGACTGATCCGGTCGCGTTGGCTCCAGGGGGTGCCATAAAAGCCTTCGACAACGCCCCGGTATGCGATATCCGGCGCATCGAAGATAGTGACTTGCGGTAGGATATGGATGCCGAGCATCTGTGCAAATGACTGCACACCGTAATAGGTGCCATTGCCATCGTATCCGGCAATGACGATCTTCTTGCTGTCAATGGTAAGGTAGTATCCACCCGGTACAGCAGGGATCTGTTTGGCATATTTGCTGACTGCTTTATCTCCTTTTTCACCGATAATGATCCGGATGGCCTTTTTAATAGCCGGAGTTTCTCTGACGAGTGCTTTCTTCAGAAGTGCCACAGCCTGCGGGTCGGCTTTTGCATCCCCTTCCAAAGAATAGCCTGTAATCGTGATTGTTCCTTTGGATACTTGAATGCTATCAGGTTGGGGTATGATTTTTACTCCTTGTGCGAAAGAGGTGAATGTAAATAGGCTTGCGGCTATTACGTTCAGGATGATCTTTTTCATATTATATTGAATATTACTAGTTAGACCTTGCAAAGGTATGGAAAAAAGGTAACTTTGCATGTGTTATTTGTAGTACAGAATTTTAAAAAAGTTGAATATGGGACATGAAGGTAAAGACAGCATGGCGGGAGCCGGCTTATTTATTGCAATCGGATTGGTTGCGATGGGGTTTTTGTTGAAAAGTGCGATTGTGACTTTTAAGGAGTCTGAACGGGTAGTGTATGTGAAAGGACTTGCTGAAAAAGAAGTTCCTGCCGATCAGGTAATCTGGCCATTGGTGTTTAAGGAGGTGGGTGATGATCTCCCTACTTTGTACGAAGCGATCGAGGCGAAGAATCAGGCGATCCTTGCTTTTCTGAAGAGCAATGGTATTGAGGAGTCAGAGATTACGTTTTCTGCTCCTGCGATTATAGACATGAAGGCGGAACGATATGTAAATGATAAGGTGCCTTACCGGTATAATGTAACTTCAGTCTTGACGGTCTCTTCTACGAAAGTGGATGTGGTGCGTCAACTGATGCTTCGTCAGAAGGATCTGCTGAAACAGGGTATCGCGATATCAGGTGGTGATTTTCAATATACCACACAGTTCAATTTTACCAAACTCAATGACGTGAAGCCCGGGATGATCGCCGAAGCAACCAGTAATGCACGCTTGTCGGCGGAGAAGTTTGCGAAAGACTCTGAGAGTAATCTGGGAAAGATAAAGAGTGCGACACAGGGACAGTTTTCCATCTCTGACCGGGATGCAAATACCCCGTATATCAAGACAATCAGAGTCGTGACTACCATTGAATATTATCTGAAAGATTAAATATGAAATACATCGGAGCGCATGTAAGTGCTTCAGGTGGCGTGGAAAACGCACCACTGAACGCGCAGGCTATCGGAGCAAGAGCATTTGCTCTGTTTACAAAGAATCAGCGGCAATGGATGGCTGAACCCTTGAGCGGGAAGAGCATCTCCTTGTTTAAGGAAAGGTGTGCAGCGTTTGGCTTTGCCCCTTCACAGATACTTCCGCATGATAGTTATCTGATCAATCTGGGACATCCGGAGACGGAAGGACTGGAGAAGTCGAGAGCCGCGTTTCTGGATGAGATGCAACGGTGCGAACAGCTCGGGCTGGATCGGCTGAACTTTCATCCGGGGAGTCATCTGAAGGCTATCTCTATTGAGGAGTGTTGCCGAAGGGTGTCGGAATCCATCAACAGAGCTTTGGATAAGACACAGGGTGTGATAGCGGTGATTGAAAATACCGCCGGACAGGGGAGTAATATTGGTAATACCTTTGAAGAGCTTGCCTTGATGATCGACCGGGTGGAGGATAAAAGCCGGGTCGGTATATGCATCGATACCTGCCATGCCTACACTGCCGGATATGATCTTTCGACACCCGAGGGATACGAACGGGTGTTTCGCCAGCTGGACGAGATAGTCGGATTTCGCTATTTGAAGGGAATGCATATCAACGAATCAAAGAAAGCACTGAATTCTCATGTGGATCGGCACGACAGTCTGGGCGACGGCCTTATTGGTTCGCAACTGTTTGACATGCTGATGAATGATCCACGGATGGAGGAACTCCCACTGATATTGGAGACACCGGATGAGACCCGGTGGGCGAAAGAAATTGAGTATCTTTATGGATTAATCCGTGGATGAGAACTTGTTATTTCCGAATAATCCTTATATTTGTGGGCTCATCATGGAGTGATAAAGAAAATATAAACGCTAAATACACATTGAAATGGAATCAGGAATTTTATTGTTTGCTTTAGGGACACCTGAAGTTATTGGTATCGTTGTTATCGTATTGATACTATTTGGTGGAAAGAAAATCCCCGAATTAATGAATGGTATTGGTAAAGGGGTAAGAAGCTTCAAGGACGGAGTCAAAGATGTAGAGAAAGAGATCCACGACGCGACAAAAGAAATAGACGAGACCAAGAAGTAAGATGCCGGAAAGTGAAAAGATGGACGAGATGTCCTTTTGGGATCATCTCGATGCGCTTCGTTGGACTCTGTTGCGTTCGGTCGTGGCGTTGATTCTTATCGCCATTTTATTTTATGCGTTCATGCCCTTTTTATTTGATCATGTCATCCTGGCTCCTTGCCGGGGTGACTTTATCTTATATGAATGGATCCGAATGCTGGGTACAAAACTCCCGTTTTTCCCGGATTTTGGGAACGAGGCCTATGAAGTGAAGATTGTTAATATTGCTTTGTCTTCCCAGTTCTTCATTCATATATCGACCTCTTTCTCTTTTGCGGTTGTGGCTGCATTTCCCTATCTTCTTTATGAGGTATGGCGTTTTATCAGTCCTGCTCTGTATGAGACAGAAAAGAAAAAAGCCCGCTGGGTGCTTGTTTTTGGTACGGTCATGTTCTTCTGCGGTGTAGCATTGGGTTATTTTATTATCTTTCCCATGACGTTGCGTTTTCTTGCCGATTACAACCTCAGCAGCTACATCGTCAATCAGGTGTCGCTTGATTCGTATATGGATAACTTCCTGATGCTGATCTTTGCAATGGGGATAGTCTTTGAACTTCCGTTGGTTTCCTGGTTTCTCTCTCAGATAGGATTGGTGCGTAAATCTT
Source organism: Bacteroidales bacterium (assembly GCA_036508045.1). Lineage (GTDB taxonomy): Bacteria > Bacteroidota > Bacteroidia > Bacteroidales > JAQUTK01 > JAQUTK01. The sequence continues at coordinate 733 of DATCIB010000042.1, read as the reverse complement.
TCTTTCGTAAATACAGAAGGCATGCTTTCGTGGTTTGTTTTATAGTTTCTGCAATAATTACTCCAACAGGTGATCCGTTTACGATGACAGCGGTAGCATTGCCACTCTATATGTTGTATGAGATGAGCATCTTCCTGGTGAAAGGTGATGATCCGAAAGATCCGGAAGAGGAAGCTATGGAAAGCTGAGAAGATTGATAATTAGTAATTAGTAATGGTGGTGTAACCTCCACTTCAATTAACAGGACCGGTTACGTCCGGGAGAATAAATGAAAATTACAGAACTATTTAAAACCGATCAACGTACCTATTCATTTGAGTTCTTTCCTCCCAAGGATGAGATCTCAGCGGTGGACTTTGGCATCAATGTGGGTACTTTACTCAAACTTGCACCTTCTTTTGTAACGGTGACGTATGGGGCAGGCGGTTCCAATCAGGAACGTACGTTTGCGCTTGTTGATTATCTGAACAATAAGATAGGTCTGAATACGATGGCGCACTATACGTGTGTGAATGCTTCCAGAGAGAAGATCCGCACGGATATGACCTGGCTGGAAGAACATGATATAGAAAATCTGATGCTACTGCGTGGTGATCCTCCAAAAGGGGAGACTACCTTCAGAGTGCATCCTGATGGCTTTGCGTATGCTTCAGATCTGGCTGCTTTTGTAAGGTCAGAGTTTGACTTTTGCTTAGGTGGAGCTGCTTATCCGGAAAAACATCCGGAGGCTGAG
>DATCIB010000041.1:0-3530 GCA_036508045.1 Bacteroidales bacterium | reverse complement strand
GTCATTTCGCTTAAATGAACATTATCGCCTTGGAGGAATATTTTGCCGTTGTTTGATTTCAGATAGTCATACAATTCACCTTTCGTCCTTTTCACGCCCTCGAAAGATCCGAAGCCCTCCAGATGAGCCTTTCCTACGTTGGTAATCAGTCCGAAGGTAGGTTCGGCAATCGTGCACAACGCAGCTATTTCACCCAGGTGATTAGCTCCCATTTCTATCACTGCGATGGTGTGTTCACCTGTCAACCGAAGCAGTGTAAGAGGAACTCCGATATGATTATTCAGGTTTCCCAGCGTATAAAGAACCTTGTGTCCCTTGGAGAGCACAGAGGCTATCAATTCTTTTGTGGTTGTTTTTCCATTGGTTCCTGTAATTGCCAGTACAGGAATGGTAAATTGTCGGCGGTGAAAATTTGCCAGATCCTGAAGAGTCTTGAGTCCACCCTTTTCTACGAAAAAGATCCGTTGATTGTCCGCATATTCAGGTTCGTCCACAAAAGCATAGGAACATCCCTCTTGAATAGCTTTCTGAGCAAAAGTGTTTCCATTAAATGTTTCGCCTTTAAGGGCAATGAAAAGCGAGCCGGGAATGCATTTTCGCGTATCCGTTGTTAAAAAAGGATGTTTTACGAACAATGCATATATTTCTTTCGTTGTCATTGAAGACTTATTTGATAATTTGTTTGCAAACTTACACAACAATCTCCAATCCTGATACTATTTGAGTTGAAAAAACGAACCCTTATTACAGAAAATAATGTTATTTTTGCAGAAATCAATCTAGAAGTTATGTTTGGAGATTCAGAACTGAATAACAATTATATTCGCGTGAACGGAATGTTGATGGATCTTTCAGAGCCGCGTGTCATGGGAGTCTTAAACATTACACCTGATTCCTTTTATGATGGATGCCGCTCGATGGGGATCGAAAGCATTGTACGCCGTGCTGATATGATTTTCTCTGAAGGTGCTGATATGATCGATCTCGGAGCTTATTCTTCCCGTCCTGGAGCCAATGATGTATCAGAAGAGGAGGAGATCGCTCGTTTGCGCTCTGCACTTGAAGTCTTGAAGAATAAATATCCTTCTGCCGTATTTTCAATAGATACCTTCCGCTCAAAAGTAGCTGAGATCTGTGTCAAAGAGTATGGTGCTTCCATCATCAATGATATTTCAGGAGGTGAAATGGATAGCCATATGTTCGAGACAGTTGCAGAATTGCAAGTACCCTATATCCTCACACATATTCAGGGAACTCCACAATCCATGCAAAAAGCGCCCAAATACGATAATCTTCGGCGCGAAGTCCTCCTGTTCTTTTCAGAAAAAGTGAAACAACTACGGGATCTGAAAGTGAATGATATTATTCTCGATCCGGGCTTTGGCTTTGGAAAGTCGCTGGAGCACAATTACCAGATGATGGCTCATTTAGACGATTTTGAGATATTTAATCTCCCGTTATTGGTTGGTGTCTCCAGAAAGTCCATGATATATAAGCTCCTGGATACAGACCCGAAAGGAAGTCTGAATGGAACTACCGTACTAAATACCGTATCTTTACTTAAAGGTGCGAATATAATCCGGGTACATGATGTACGAGAAGCTGTTGAAGCAGTCCGGATTGTGAACGAACTTAGAAAAAACAATTAATAGAAAAACGCCATGTTACTAGATTTTGGAATTAAAGACATCATTGATATAGTTCTCGTAGCCGGATTGATGTATTATATATACAAACTGATGCGCGTCTCCGGAGCAATCAATATTTTTTTCGGTGTAATGGCCTTTCTTGTTACATGGGTGCTTGTTTCTCATGTCTTTGAGATGAGGCTTCTGGGCGGATTGCTCGACAAATTGGTTGACTTTGGAATTATTGCGTTGGTTATCTTATTTCAAGAGGAGATCCGGAGATTCTTCATTGCGATGGGTTCTCACAAGCATCTTCACTTTTTTGCAAAGTTCTTCTTCCCACGGGAAGGGCAGGAGAAAAAAGAAAATATTCTGCCCATAGTGATGGCATGTTTGAACCTTTCCCGCGAAAAAGTAGGGGCTTTGATAGTCATTGAAGAAGAAGTAGATCTGTCCATGTATTCATCAACAGGAGAATCAATTAATGCAGACATAAGCACGCGTCTCATTGAAAACATATTCTTTAAGAACAGTCCTCTTCATGACGGAGCTATGATAATCTCACATAATCGAATTAAATCTGCCGGTTGTATCCTTCCTGTATCTCACAGCCAGCTTATTCCCAAGAAGTTAGGGCTTCGACACCGTGCCGCATTAGGGGTTTCTCAAGAAACAGATGCGTATGCTGTTATCGTATCGGAAGAGACCGGAAACATATCCATTGCATATAGAGGCGAGATCAGAATTGGAGTTACTGCTGAGCAAATAGAGGATATCCTGACTAAAGGCGAGTGGTAATTAGCAATTATACGCGGCCATGCACTCGTTTGGCCCAGAAGAAACGCACGGCAAACCATATATGAAGAAGCACTATCGAGGTGGTTCCGTAATAATGACACATAATCCTGAAACGTTCTTTTAAGGATGCTTTACGATTTGCTGTGGTCGCCCCTTCATCCAGATAGCAAGAAAGAACCAGATGCGTGTTTTGAATAGTTTCAGCCTTTTTCATACAACGAATACACCAGTCCACGTCTGCTGAATAGTGATATTTCAAGTCATAAGGTTCAGCAATCGAACGGAGTGCAACAAATGATTGGTGGCAGACTAGCATTCCGTAACGAAAACTCTTCCATGTTAAGACCTCCGGTGCTTTCAGTCGTCTTGTGCCTACTCTGTTGCCGGATGCATCCACGATCGCTGTCTCTCCGTATAGAATATCTGGAAGCTTTCTTCCTTTTATACCTGACGCAACTTCTTCCAGAGTCGTCGCTGAATAAAAAGTGTCTCCCGCATTCATAAACCAGACATAATCACCGGTTGCTTTTCGTAGCCCCTTGTTCATTGCATCATAAATGCCTTTGTCCGGTTCGCTGACCAGACAGGCAATATGGCCCTTAAATGGCTTAATAACTTCGAGTGTATTATCTTTCGATGCACCATCAATAACGATATATTCAATCCGATCATAACTCTGAGTTGTAACAGACCGGAGGGTCTGTTCGATGTTATTTCCTGCATTGTAGCAGATGGTAATGATCGAAAACAGTGGTTTCATTATCTTTTCTGTATGAGTTGGGTGTACAATTCTATATATCTCTTCGCAACAGAAGCAAAGGAGTAACTCAGAATTACTTTATTACGCGCTTTTTGCTTTAATTGAGAGAAATCGGTATGATGAAGCAATTGATGAATACCTTCAGCCAAATCGTCCGCAGATTTATACCCGGCAACGTATCCATTTTCCAGGTGATCTATCATCTCAGGTATACCTCCTATATTGAAACCGGCACAAGGAATGCCACACGACATTGCCTCCATGATTGTGTTTGGCAGGTTTTCTTCCAGAGAAGATGTAATGTAAAGATCCGCAGTGTTATAAAGTTGAATCATCTCTTGCTC
>DATCIB010000040.1:0-3225 GCA_036508045.1 Bacteroidales bacterium | reverse complement strand
CTGGAGAAATTGCTCTACTTCAGCGTTTAAAGCAGCACCACCAATGACTACCTGTACAAAGTTACCTCCAAAAGCATCAACTACACTTTTACGGACTTTCGCTTTGATTATGTCGCTGATATAGGGTAACAGCATCATAAGTTTCATGGTCGGCGTTTCCAGTTTGGGAAGCACATTCTTCTTAATGACCTTTTCAATGATCAGTGGCACTGCTATGACCAGGTTGGGCTTAATCTCTGCAAATGCCTGGAAGATAATCTTCGGACTCGGCATCCGGGTTAGGAAAAAAACATGACAGCCACAGGTAAACTCAAAAAGGAACTCGAAAGCTAGTCCGTACATGTGTGCCATCGGAAGGATGGAGATCACCTTTTGTCCGGGATCGAGATGCAGGACATCGCGTGCGAAAGTGATATTGGACCACAGACTCAGGTATGTCAACATCACTCCTTTGGATGTGCTGGTAGTACCGGAAGTGTAATTGATGATAGCCAGATCGCCGGGCTTACTATGTACATATTTCACATGTTCGGGACGGAAGTTCTTCGGAAACTTAATACCAAACATCTCATTCAGATGATCACGCACTTCATTGAGCTTCTTCGTGTGAGAAATCAAGACCGAGAAGTCGTTCATCAGAATAATTCCTTTGATATTGGGCATGGAAGCTTCATTCAGATTCTCCCACACAATATCGCCAACAAAAAGAAGTTTGGCTTCAGAATGATTGACAAAATTATGAACATTATCCGCTTTAAACTCGTGAAGAATGGGCACAGCAACAGCTCCATAAGTTAATACGGCAAGAAAAGTGACTCCCCAATGCGAAGAGTTTCTGCCACAGATAGCTATCTTATCCCCTTTACTGATTCCGCTTTTTTCAAAGATAAGGTGTATCTTCTCTATTTTACGTGCTACATCCTTGTACTGCAAAGTCGCTCCTTTATAATCGGTCAAAGCATCCAGATCCCAGTGATCCTTGATGCTCTGTTCAATATAGGTAATAAAATCTTTTTCCATGATAGATTATTTTTTCAAATATAGACGAATCTATTCTCTAAACAAAGGAAAAGAAGAGAAAATATTGCTTCCCGGTACGGAACGCTCTTAGCAATTCATAAAGTATTAGTCTGTTACACCTAAATTAAAGGGTTACGCCACTCTTGAAAATAGCAAATTCATGATAGCCATTCTTTTCCATGCGTACCTTCTCTCCGGAAGCTACGCGTATGATATAGTCAATGAAGAGTTCGTTCGTTTCTTCCATCGTCTTTCCTTCGAGTAATATTCCCGCATTGAAATCAATCCATCCGGGTTTGCTTTGATACAAAGCCGAGTTCGTTGAAACTTTGATGGTGGGTACATAAGATCCAAAAGGCGTTCCTCTTCCTGTTGTAAACAGGATCAGCTGACAGCCAGAAGAAGCCAATGCCGTAGCTGCAACCAAATCATTGCCGGGTGCACTCAACAAATTCAGACCTTTCTCCTTAATCAATTCACCATAAGCAACCACTCCACATACCGGTGACTGTCCACTTTTCTGAGTACATCCCAACGACTTTTCTTCCAGAGTGGATATTCCTCCTGCTTTATTGCCCGGAGATGGATTTTCATAGACTGGCTGATTATTAGCTTCATAGTACTCCTTGAAACCGTTAATCAGGCGGACTGTCTGATCAAAAAGGACGGGAGTCACACATCTGTTCATCAGGATTGTTTCAGCACCAAACATTTCCGGCACTTCTGTCAGTACGGTAGTTCCACCCTGTGAGGTCAGGAAATCAGAAAAGACACCCAGAAGTGGATTGGCCGTGATACCTGAGAATCCGTCGGAACCGCCACATTTAAGTCCGACTTTCAGTTCGGACAACGGAATAGGTTCGCGCCGGCAGGTTACAGCATGCTCGTACAACTCACGCAAAAGCTTCATCCCTTCTTCATATTCATCACTCACCTTCTGGCACTCCATAAAGCGCACACGCTCCGGTTCATACTCCCCTAAGAAGGCCTTAAATGCACCCAACTGATTATTTTCACATCCCAGTCCGACTACCAGCACTCCTCCCGCATTGGGATGCAGCACCATATCGCGGAGTATCTTTCGGGTATTCTCGTGATCTTCTCCCAACTGTGAACAACCATAATTATGTGGAAAAGCCACAATCGCATCTACACCTTGCAGCCCTGTCTCATTGCGAAGTGTTTCTGCCAACTGTGACGCAATGCCATTGACACAACCCACTGTCGGCACGATCCATATCTCATTGCGAGTACCTGCCAAACCGTCTTTCCGGCGATACCCATCGAAAGTCAGATTGCGTTGCGGGGTATTGCGAACAGAAAGTGCAGGAGAATACGTATACTCTTCCACTCCGCTGAGGTTGGTTTTTATACGTTTCTCGTTTACCCAGGCACCGGCTTCAATAGTAACGATGGCATGTCCGATAGGATAGCCATATTTGATCACATTGCTTCCGGAAGCAATCCTGCATACAGCGACCTTATGTCCGGCAGGAATCTCTTCACTTACGGTAACCTCTTGACTCCCAAAAGTCAACACATCCCCCTTGCCGACTCTTTCCAGCACAACTGCAACATTGTCGGAGGGATGAATCAGTATATATAAAGCTTTATTCATTGAACCTTTTATTTATTCAAACGATCGTTTGCAGTGCCTCATTCATTCCTTTTTGAGAGATAAGAGTCAGATAGCCGGTCAGTTTCTCTTTTAGTCCGGCAATGCTATTCAAGTCTTCGGCCCATATAAATGAAGCCCCAAGCACACCTTCGGCTATTGTGGAAGGATCATTGGTCTGCCACAACTGAGACAGCAAATCCAGAATCTTCGGATCGTCATTTAATACAATGGTATCCTCTCCCCGCTTGCCACCTTTATAATAAGAAATGATTGCAGCCAGACCAAACACCAGTGCATCGGGCAACTGACCTTTTCGTTCCAGATATTTCTTAAGAGCAGGGAGGTCACGTGTCTTGAATTTTGGAAACGAGTTAAGCATGATGCTTGTTACCAGATGATTGACGTATGGATTGCGGAAACGTTCCATGACGCTGTCGGCAAAAGCAGTCAGCTCCTCTTTGGAGAGATCAAGCGTCGGGATCAGTTCGTCGTACATTGCCTTACGTACATATTTGCCCACCACCGCATCCTCGCACGCTTCACGCACGGTATTGAGTCCGGCCAGATAAGCCACCGGCGAAAGTACA